>CANHHZ010000165.1 GCA_947460275.1 Sphingobacteriaceae bacterium
ACATTGTGCGTAAGGGTAAAAAGAATTTCATCTTCTGCGAGCTTTTCGTAAGCAAACTCCATGTCGCGGGCAAAACCATGCCTTGGCAGCTCATAATTTTGGCCATTATGGGTGTAAGTGTTGTTTTTTAATGCCCCAACAATTGGAAACAATACAGGACTAAACTTGCCCCAATAATTTGCATCGCCACTCCACAAATAATTTATAACAGTATTTTTATCTAAAAGGCTTTGTAATTCGGCACCTTTTGTAGCAAAAGAAGCAGATAGGACATGATTTGAAATGCTTACCATCATCCCCTAAAAGTATCAATTTGTACTGTAAATTGATAAACTTTTGTAAAAAAGTTTAAAAAGCAATCGACTACTTATAAATCACAAAAGTGCCTGTTGCCTTTTCTCGAGAATTGGCATAGCTTAAATCTAAATCAAAAGTACCTTCCAGTTTTTCGGCAGTGCTCGAGGTTATTTCTACTTTGCTAGTTTCAGTTACAATATTCCAGCGCTTACCATTTGTACTCAAATCGACAAAAGTTCCATGTTGCGCTTTTACGTTATATTTTTGATTTTCAAAATAGGTAAGCTGTGCGTCTTTTCTAGAAGGCAAATAAACGCCAAAATACGAAGATTGATTGTTTTGAGCTTGATACGTACCCATTTGATCGGCCAGCTTAACAGCACCAATTTCTATGCTCAAAGCCTTACTATTTGCTGAGATGCCTATAAAAGAAATAGGCTTCTTTTCTGCACCAACCAAAATATCAATAGAAAAAGACTGCCCGTAAATGGTTTTAACCTTGGCATTAGAAACAAGGTATGGAATCTCGTACTTTTTACCTTTAAACTTAATCGTCAGGTTACTTATATTCCCATTTTCATCATCAATAGATTTAAAGCTAAATAAGGAAATAAGGAGGAGTACAATTAAGGGGGTTTTTAAAATTGTTTTTTTTACTGATGTAGACATAGGTGTTTGTTGTGTTGTAAGTGTTAAAAATTTATAAGTAGGATATAAACATAATTTAAAAAAACAACTTGTAGGAATATAAAGCGTGACATCACGTAATTATTTAGTCCACTTTTTTTTGGAACTCAATTTTGAGCCTAAAAAAAGGGGAAAAGGAAGTCTAACGAAAAATTTATTTATAAAAAATGGCGAAGAATTTTGGAAGAGGCAAAAAAAAAGCCTTTCAATTTCTTGAAAGGCTTTGGTGGGAAATGAGGGGTTCGAACCCCCGACCCCCTCGGTGTAAACGAGGTGCTCTGAACCAGCTGAGCTAATTTCCCTTTTGGTTGCCCTAAACTTAAACTCAATTTGTTTTGTTTTGGGAATGCAAATATAGTGTGTTATTGTGGTTTTGCAAAAAAAAGTTTAATTTTTTTAGGAAAGCACCTCTTCTAGTATTTGATGGGATTTGATTTGACCAAAAGAAGCGGTATGTAAAGTGTAGTAAACCAATATTTTATCTAATAAAAAACGGCGTGTAACATTATCTAATTTAATTTCATTTATTTTTTCGAAAGGCACAGCATAGAGCAACAAAAAATACTTGGCATCTGTTTCATCGATAAAATAAGGATGAATTGGCATCAAAGAGGTAAAATCTCCTTCTTGTAAATCAAAATATTTTTGGTCGCTGCGTGTTTGCTCATGTGGTGCAAAGCCTAAAAAACGAGAAAGCTTTAACAAAAAGGTCAAATGAAAATTTACAATGGGTTCGCTGGTTTCATCAAACCAATTGATGGAATGGTATATAAAATCAAATAAATTCTCATCCGCCTGCTGCTGTCTAATACTTTTATAAAGTACTTCGTTTAAAAACTGTACTACCGTATTTTTAATGACATGGTACGGAATAGATTTAAAAATTGGCGAGGGCCTAGCCTCGGCTACCCGCTGAATTTGTGTATTTACCTTGTGGTAAACCACCATATCTAACAAGTGCAAAGGCTGTAAAATATTAAAGGGTATTTTAGCTTTTGGTTTTTTTACGCCGTTAATTAAATAAGATTGAATGCCAAATTTTTCAGTAAAAATTTGCACCACAACGCTAGATTCGCTGTATAAAGTATTTTTTAAAACTATTCCGCGGGTTTTGTGCAACATTGCAAATGAGCCTTTTCGTTTTAGGTTGGCTAAAATAGCCAAATTGTTTTACAGAACGATCACCTGGCCAATTAAAAACAAAAAAGCCACAATTGTGTTAAAATTAAAACAAATTTTTGCTTAACATTTTGCATTGAGCCAATTTTGTAGTTTCTTTACCCTTTTAAATCACGCTTTCGTACTATAACATGTGGGTTAAACTATCCAAAATCATTTTCAAAAATCGAATTTTAATTATCGCTTTTTTTCTTCTCGCCACTCTTTTTATGGCTTATCAGGCCAAAAACATAAAGCTATCTTACGCAGGAAGCAAAATTTTACCGCTTACAGATTCGGTTTTTGTAAAATATACCGCCTTTAAAAAACAATTTGGCGAAGATGGAAATGTAATGGTTTTGGGCATTCAAAGTCCTAATATTTACCAAAAAGAAACCTACAACAAATGGGTTGCACTTTCTACCGAAATCCAAAATTTAAAAGGCATAAAAGGTGTGCTATCTATCGGAAAGCTGTTTGAACTGCAAAAAGACACCCTCAACCAAAAATTTGTGGTTAGTCCTATTCCTGGCAAAGTTATGCGTAGCGATGTAGCAATGGATTCGCTAAAAAACCATTTACAGCAAATGCCATTTTATAATGGATTGCTCTTCAACAGCACTACCAACGCCACTTTAATGGCCATTACGTTCGACCAAAAAATATTAAACACCGTAGCCCGCAACCCTATATTAAAAGAAATAGAAGCCAAAGCAAATGCATTTAGCAAGCGTACAAATATACCTGTGCACAAGTCGGGCTTACCGTACATTAGAACCGCAACAAGCAAATTGGTATCCAACGAGTTTGTGCTGTTTTTGGGCTTATCTATCTTGGTTTCGGCCTTAATATTGCTCATCTTTTTTAGAAGTTTTTCTGCAGTATTCTTCCCTATCCTTGTCGTAATTATGGGCGTAATTTGGAGCGTAGGCACCTTGGTGTTACTGGGCTATGAAATTACTATTCTTACAGGTTTAATACCGCCATTGATTGTAATTATAGGCATACCAAATAGCATTTTATTGCTCAACAAATACCACAACGAACTTAAAAAACACGGCAACAAGCAGCAAGCTTTAAGTATTACCGTTGAAAGAATTGCCGTTACCACGCTTATTGCCAACGTAACAGCAGCTATTGGTTTTGGCGTTTTATACTTTACCGGCAGCGAATTGTTGATGCAATTTGGTAGCGTGGCCGCCCTAAACGTAATGTTTACTTGGCTCATGTGCTTGTGCTTAATCCCCATTATTTTTAGTTATTTACCTGTACCCAAAGGGAAAGCAAATGCCGAGCACAAACCAAATTTTTTAGACCACTTATTGGCTAAAACCGATGTTTTGGTACAACAAAAAAGCAAACTTATTTATTTGGCTACCATTGTACTCACCCTTATTTCGCTAATCGGCATTTATAAAATAAATGTAAACGGTTACGTGGTGGATGATTTGCCAAAAAGCTCGCAAATTTTAACCGACCTAAAGTTTTTTGAGAAGAATTTTGAAGGCATTTTACCTTTAGAAATTAGTGTAGATACCAAACGTAAAAACGGAATTTTAAGCCTATCAAACCTCAATAAAATTGACAAAATGGAGCGCATGATAGCGGCTTACCCCGAATTTTCGAGGTCTATTTCGCTGAATACAGGATTAAAATATGCTTCGCAGGCCTTTTACAACGGCGATCCCTCTTTTTATCGCCTACCAACAGATATCGAGAAAAACTTTATCTTGATGTATGCCGCCAACTCGGGCAAAGGCAACGGCAATATGCTCACCAATTTTGTGGATAATGACAAGCAAACCGCCCGCATCAGTTTTCAAATGGCCGATGTTGGCTCTAAACGTTTAGACTCTTTGTTATTGGTTTTAAAACCTCGCATCGATTCTATTTTATCGCCAAAAAGGTACAATGTAACGCTAACCGGATCGAGCATTATTTTTTCTAAAGGCACAGATTACTTATTAAAACACTTGGTAGAAAGCATTGCCTTGGCCATTGTTTTGATTTCGTTGTTGCGCTTGGCACAATTTAAAAGCTTGGGCATTATGTTTATTTCGTTGTTGCCAAACATTGTGCCGCTGCTGATTACTGCAGGCCTGATGGGCTTTTTTAATATCCCGCTAAAACCATCAACCATTTTAATTTTCACCATCGCCTTTGGCCTGGCCTCCGACCAAACCATCTACTTTTTAACCCGTTACCAACAAGAACTTACGCTAACCAATTACCCTATTGCCAAAGTAGTTTCTGATACCATACGCGAAACCGGCGTAAGCATGACGCACATTGCACTCATTTTGTTTTTTGGGTTTGGCATTTTTACAGCCTCTACCTTTGGTGGCACCGTAGTGTTAGGCTTATTGCTCTCTATCACCCTAATTGTAGCCCTGGTGTTTAACCTCACCCTATTGCCTGTTTTGATGCTTTGGTTAGGAAAAAACAAAAAACGCACATACATTGCCGAAGCGGAGGTAGCTAAAAATGAAGAATTGTTTGAGCATTAAGGAAATTAGCAAATGGCTCTATCGCCTGCAATAGGCAACATATATGTGATTTTGCGTTACAATAACGGATAATCACAAGTTATTTGTTAGAACATGTAAAAAATATTTTCTTATTTGCGTAATAAATCTTTACAATGATTAGAAGTGTTAAATTAATTTACGCC
>CANHHZ010000166.1 GCA_947460275.1 Sphingobacteriaceae bacterium
AAATCAATAGCTTTTAATAATTCTTTAGCTGCAGTTACAGCCTGCTCAACAGTATTAAATTGTGGATTTCCAATCAATCGTAGACCTTGACTGTATGACTCAATTTTATCAGAAGACTTTACTAGAACTTTATCTATAAATTCAATATTTCTAATATAAAAACCAAATTTAATTTGTCCTTTAGCGGTATTGAAAAACAAATGAGTTCCTTTAGAACTATTTATACTAGGAATGTGAATATCCAAAAAATTATCCTTGTCCACTTTTTTGACAATAGCGTTTTTATAAACCGATTTAATCGATTCAGCTAATTGATATTGAATTGAGTTTACTGCCATAATTATATAGTTATTTTAAAGCTTAAATTATTGGAATTTATTTGTCTGCAAATTGATCACAAGTGTGATACCTGTTAGGAATATTCTCATTGGTTAAACTACATTTAACCCCTTGGCCTACACCAACCATCCACAGCATATTTGTGCAATTAAAACAAACCTTTAAATCTTTCGAAGGATTGTCTTTTGGTAGTTCTACTTTTGCCAAATCAAAGGTAAAAATTGTCGCTTCACATTTAGGGCATTCAATATCTCTTAAAGTATGTATTTCACTTAAATCGCTCAAGAATGTTTCTGACCCCAAGCCCTTCCAATTACACTTGGGGCAAGTTAGAGCTTTGGACTTGTATGTATAATAATTCATTTAGTCATTTTTTACTTTTTAATTGTTTGGCTTCAATTTCAGCGATTTTGGTTTTATAACTTTCAATTGCTACGCTTCTGCTCCATTTTCCCATATTGTTAACGGGCACTCTATCTTCGTAATGCTTTAATTTATTTTTTAACTCCGTCAGTTTTTTTTGTAATGGCATTTGGCTTTCCTTTCTATTTGTGGTTTTACTAATGATTAGGCAAATTAAATTTATTCAACTTTTCTATTTTTTCCATCTAAAAAAAGATTTACGCTATAAGTTTTATTGAAATTATAGCGTATTGTGAGTTAAAAATTATAGTTAACTTTTTTCACTTTATGTAAAAAAATTAATTACTAATATAGCAAAAAAATAAATTATTATTATAAATACATGTAAATCGTCAGCATAAAGTAGACTAAATTTAGCTAAAACTAATGGCGTATTTCCGTAAACTCTCAAATTTAAGATGGAAACCAGAAAGAGGCTAAGACCACTGATTTAAACTTAATTATATTTCTTCCTATCCAAATTTGAAGCGGTAGCTAAAACGGTAGCTACTACCCTATATTTTATTAAAAGGTTAATTTTGATTGGCAAGTCAATTTAAATGTTTTAACATTAAAATGCATTTGGACTAACGCATTCTAAAAACTATTAATTATATTTATTTAAATTTGTACTTGCCTAATGGCAAAATAACGGTTAAACGCTCATGTTTTTTTTAGCATATAGAAGATTATTACTCCTGTTTCTTTTTATTATAGCCGCTCAAAATAGTTGGGCACAATCTACCTTTTCGGTGTATGTAACAGGCATTAAACCTACTGATTCGGTGTTGATTATTGTGCAGCAAAAAGCTGAGACTAAACAGCAAAAATGGGCAAAATATGTTGCCAATCAGTCTACCAAATTAGATTTTCAACTGTCTAATGGTAAATATGCTTTAATTATCGATGCTAAAGGTTATACTTTCCCAGCGGCAACTACCTTTGATGTGCCCACACAGACTAGTGCAACGGTAACGCTTACCCCAATGCTGGGTACTGATTTTACTTACAAGTGGCGTGATGACGATAGTTTTGCAGGGCATGCTACCCAAACCTATGTCAATGAACCCTCAGTGCTTAAAGTACTAGACTCTACCCTAAAAGTACCCTCCGATTTTTCATCCATCAAAATCAGGAATGAGTTTGGTATTGTTCTTTCAAACGAAAAAGAAAAATGGTCTAGTGAGGATAGTTTTCGCTTGTACAGCATTTTAAAAACTATTCCAATTGTTCCTTTTGGGGAGGGCACCTTGGTTGATTTTGAAACCGGAAAAAATATACAAGCAGTTTTCCATTTAACCAAATCCGAGCAATTTAAAGACATTACTATTGTATCTATAAACGGCATTAAAAATGTTACCATCAGTCAGAGTGCTTTTGTTTATGCGAGCACACAGGTGGGTAATTTAGATGGTATAAAGGTGAGGTTTTACTCTAAAAGACTTCACCATGCTGTGCTCAATTATTTTACTGATTTTGGGGCTAATAAGCAACAGGTTGACCGCATTGCCCAGGAAAAATATGGCATACGTTTTATGGAGTCAAATCAAGAGACTCAAACTTTGATGAAAGAAGATGCTTCTAATTTTCAAGAATTTTTTGATGAAGAAAAGATAAATATACTTTCGATGTTTGAAGAGCTACCCGAAGGGATGCACAAGCAAGAAGGGCTAAAGTATTTGGTAAGAAGGGTGAATGGACAAGATCATCCTATATATACCGTAGCGCCCGCAATTGCTTGGGCTGGTTTTAATACCATCGAATTTATGAGTAAAGCGTTTAACCAAACGGATATCGGCTATGTTCAACGTTTGATTTTGCATGAAAAGGCTCATTTGCTTTGGGCCTATTCTTTTGATCAAAAGCTAAAAGACGATTGGGCCATTTTGGGCGGTTGGTTTATAGATCCAACTACATCTGAGGGTTGGTCTACTTACAATACTACCGAGTTTGTTTCGGCCTATGCCCACCAAAAAAACCCTAACGAAGACATGGCCGAAAGTATTGCGGCATACGTAACTAATCCAGATATTTTAATGTCTAGATCTGTGAGAAAATACGAATTTATTAGGGATAGGGTAATGCATGGCACCCGGTACAAGGCTCAAATTAGGCAAGATTTAACTTTTATGGTGTATAATCTATATCCCGATTACGTTTATCCTGGGAAAATAATTGGGTTAAATATTGATGTAAAGGGGAAAGCAGATGAGGACAAAGAAGTAACTATCGAATTTAAATTAAACTCCAAGCAACCAAGTTTGGATGGGGCTTCTGTTGGTTACATCAGGCTGGCCTCTACCATTGGTACCATTCATGATATTTGGCTATCTCCAAAAAATGGAAAAGTTGACTCTGTTTTAGTTGGTAAGACTATTTTTAGTAAGCACGAAAAAAATGGATATTGGAACATTGTTTCTTTAAGAGTTGAAGATCCTGTTGGCAACTCTAGAATGGAAAATACCTCTACGATTGGCTTTAAGTTGTATTTGGAAAGCCCGTTAGAGGATATTGCTCCACCAAAATGGAAGTATGATTTGAAGCTGGAATTGGGTAGAAATAAATTTAATTTCGATGGGACAAGCGCTGTGGATGCGAATACTGGTATTGAAATGCAGCGTATAAAAGCCGCTTATAGTTTTTACGACAATAGTCCACTTTTGCGGAGCATTACGCGATTTTATTTCCCAAAACTAGACAAGCCTGGTGTGCAAATTTATGAGATGCAGATTCAGGATAGACCCGTTGTGGACCCAGCCAGGCAATTTACCAACACCTATAATTCCATCAAGAATTTTGAAATGTCTATGGCGGTTCCCGACTACTATCCATCGGGTTATTATAGTGTTTCTATGCTCAATGTGCAGGATGTTGCAGGCAACTACACTACGGTAAACTTTATGAAAGATACGGCCAATTACAGTATCCCGCTATACTTGAGAGACAACGGCCTTTATAAAGATAAAAGGGATAGTATTTATGTAAGTACTCCTCACCCAGATTATATTGCGCCGGAAATTGATTTGAACAGAATTCGTGTAGTGGCAACGCCTACCAATCCTACCTCGCCTGATGGTGAAACCCGTGTTGATATTTCTCTTTTGGCCAGAGACCTTTCAGATCATCCAGGTTTTGAGGCTGGAGTTAAACACATAGGGTATGTGCTACGTGATCCAACAGGAAAAGAGTTTCATTTTTCTAGTTGGAATGACAATCTACTTTTCAATTATTTTTCCATAAAAGCTGATGGAAATTCCTCTTGGAAACCGGTCAAATTAAATGTTGTACTACCCAAGGGCTCGGCTCCGGGCAAGTGGGGTATATCTGCTATGCAAACTTTAGATAGGGCGGGAAATTTTAGAAACTATTCTTTTGTAGAGATTGTCCGCTTTGATGTGGTAGAGTCTGATATTGTGCTTACAGCGCCATTAAACGCTAAAATTCTGAATAAGTTTGTCAATAAAAATAGTGTCGATTCTATTGCAGCAGAAATCAGCTGTGTGCCTTGTAAGGATAAAAAATTTGTATACCAGATTTACAGTTTAATGGGTGGTAATGTGGCTAGAGGAGAAGGGGTGCTTAGCAACGACACTTCAATCATCAACAACATCAGTGTAAGAGGTGTATTGGATGGAGTGATTTACCTTACCGTACAAGTTTTAGACAACAGCGATCAGCTTATTGCTACCAAAACTGCTGTTTATACTAAAGATACGGTCTTGCCAAAAGCCTACCTTTTAAAAACTAATCTTCAAAATCAAGGCTATAGCAACTTAGATGATTTGGTTATTAAAGTAGCGCTTGAACTTGCAGATATCAATGGAAATTATAACCTGAAATTTAGCAGTGTGTCCCCTAAACCTCCTGGGACAGCATCTCATCCTGCGTCATCAAATTCAGCAATCAATTTAAATAGCTCAAGCTCGTCCACAGCAAACGCTACCAAGTTTGGTAATTCGGTCAACGGCTCGGCCAATTCAGTGCTCAATTCCCAAACCTCAGCTATCAACAATAACATTAGTCAGCCTAAACCAAATTCTACCCAGTTTGGGGG
>CANHHZ010000167.1 GCA_947460275.1 Sphingobacteriaceae bacterium
ACATCTTGATACTTGATACAAGCTACTTGATACTATTATTAGTCTTCAGACTTTACTTTACCTTTTGATTTGGCAATTACTTCCTCTTGTACGTTTCTAGGAGCAGCTTCGTAATGATCAAACTCCATAGTAGAAGTTGCACGACCAGAAGTAATGGTACGTAATTGCGTTACATAACCAAACATTTCTGACAATGGTACTGTAGCTTTAATTACTTGAGAACCATTACGCGTATCCATACCTAATAATTGACCACGACGACGATTCATGTCACCGATTACATCTCCCATGTTTTCTTCAGGGGTTAAGATCTCGATTTTCATGATTGGCTCCATCAATGCAGGATTACATTTTGGCAAAGCTTCACGATAAGCCATTCTACCTGCAAGTTCAAATGACAAAGCATCTGAATCGACTGCGTGGAATGAACCATCAATTAAGCGAACTTTCATATCAGGAAGAGGATAGCCAGCCAAAACACCATTAGCCATTGCCGATGCAAAACCTTTTTCTACTGAAGGAATAAATTCACGTGGAATAGAACCACCTGTGATTTCGTTTACAAACTGTAAACCACCTTTTTCGTAGTCAGCATCGATTGGGGAAATGATTACTTGGATATCAGCAAACTTACCACGACCACCAGATTGTTTTTTATAAACCTCACGGTGTTGAGTAGTTCCAAAAATTGCTTCTTTGTAGGCAACTTGTGGTGCTCCTTGGTTAACTTCTACTTTAAATTCGCGTTTTAAACGGTCAATTAAGATATCTAAGTGAAGCTCACCCATACCAGAGATTACAGTTTGACCAGTTTCCTCGTCGGTTTGCACTCTAAATGTAGGATCTTCTTCGGCCAATTTACCCAAAGCCATACCTAATTTATCAACATCTGCTTGAGTTTTAGGCTCAATCGCTAAACCAATTACTGGCTCAGGGAAGTTCATTGATTCTAGGATGATTTGGTTTTTCTCTTCACAAAGTGTATCTCCAGTTTTGATATCTTTGAAACCTACAACCGCAGCAATATCACCAGCACCTACGTTAGGAATTGGGTTTTGCTTGTTGGCATGCATTTGGAAGATACGAGAAATACGCTCTTTATTGTTAGAACGGGTATTGTAAATGTAAGAACCAGCTTCAAGGTTACCAGAATATACGCGAATAAAACATAAGCGACCAACAAATGGATCGGTTGCAATTTTAAAAGCTAAAGCTGCAAACGGCTCTTTTTCATCAGGCTTACGTAGTATTTCTGCACCTGTATCTGGGTGGGTTCCAATTACACCTTCGCTATCCATAGGTGAAGGCAATAATTCCATCACATAATCAAGCATGGTTTGCACACCTTTATTTTTAAAAGAAGAACCACAAACCATAGGTACAATTTTAGCGTCCAAAACAGCTTTACGTAAGGCATCTAAAACTTCACGTTCAGTGATGGTTTCAGGAGCATCAAAGAATTTCTCCATTAAGCTCTCATCGTATTCTGCTACAGATTCTAATAATTTTTCTCTCCATTCGGCAACTTCATCCAGCATATCAGCAGGAATAGGCACTTCAGTAAAAGTCATCCCTTTATCGTGTTCGTTCCAAACAATACCACGGTTGTTGATCAAGTCAACCACACCAGTAAATGAATCTTCGGCACCGATAGGTAATTGCAATGGCACTGCATTGCTGCCCAACATATCCTTAACTTGTTTTACAACTTTTAAGAAATCTGCACCTGAACGGTCCATTTTGTTAACAAAACCGATACGGGCTACGTTATAATTGTTTGCTAAGCGCCAGTTGGTTTCAGATTGAGGCTCAACACCATCAACTGCTGAAAATAAAAACACCAAACCATCTAATACACGCAATGAACGGTTTACCTCAACGGTAAAATCCACGTGTCCAGGTGTATCGATAATATTGATATGATAATTTTGGTTTCTGTATTTCCAGTTTACCGTTGTTGCTGCAGAAGTGATGGTAATACCACGTTCTTGCTCCTGTGCCATCCAGTCCATGGTTGCCGCACCTTCGTGCACCTCACCAATTTTGTGACTAACACCAGCATAATAAAGAATACGCTCTGTTGTTGTGGTTTTACCCGCATCAATGTGAGCTGCAATCCCAATATTTCTTGTAAATCTTAAATCTCTTGACATTATAATATGTTACTCTAATTAGAAACGGAAATGTGAGAACGCTTTATTGGCTTCGGCCATTTTGTGCGTATCTTCTTTCTTTTTAACTGCTGCACCTTCACCTTTAGCTGCTGAAACAATTTCACCTGCTAATTTTTCTTTCATGGTTTTTTCTCCACGTTTACGAGCGTAAGAAATTAACCATTTCATGCCTAAAGCAATTTTACGGTCTGGTCTTACTTCTGTAGGTACTTGAAAATTTGCACCACCTACACGACGAGATTTAACCTCTACGGCGGGCATTACATTTGCTAAAGCGCGTTTCCACACTTCTAGACCATTTTCTCCAGCTTTTTTCTCAGCCAATTCTACTGCATCATAAAAAATAGTGTAAGCGATAGATTTTTTACCGTCGAACATCATATTATTTACAAACCTTGTTACCTGAACATCGTTAAATTTAGGATCAGGAAGGATAATTCTCTTTTTTGGTTTTGATTTTCTCATGTCTTTTTCCTCCTAATTATTTTTTCTTTCCTGTTGGCGCTGCAGCTTGTCCTGGTTTAGGACGCTTAGTACCATATTTACTACGACGTTGGTTACGGCCAGCCACACCTGATGTATCTAATGCTCCACGAATAATGTGGTAACGTACACCTGGTAAATCTTTAACACGACCACCACGGATTAACACAATAGAGTGCTCTTGTAAGTTGTGGCCTTCTCCTGGAATGTAGGCATTTACCTCTTTTCCATTGGTTAAACGTACACGGGCAACTTTACGCATTGCTGAGTTTGGTTTTTTAGGGGTAGTAGTATATACACGTGTACATACACCTCTTCGCTGTGGACAGCTGTCCAACGCTGGAGACTTACTCTTGAACTCCAGTGCTACTCTACCTTTTCTAACTAATTGTTGAATGGTTGGCATTTCTTGTTTTTTGTTTTTTTTACTTTAATTTAAAAACTTCCTCAATAGCTTGCCCATAAATAGGCTACATTAAGGGAACGCAAAGGTAGAAACTTATTTTTTGATAATCAAGTGTTTGGGTAAGTTTTTTTTGAGGTAAAAGGTTGGATGTTGTAAAGTTGAAGGTTGAAAGGACAGCTTAGCTATTTTTGATGTTTAAACAAGCAAATGAACCAACTCGCTATGCTTCTTCCACTAAATTCCCTTTGCTTATGCGCACTCATTTGGATAGCGCTAAAACATTAAATCAAATGGCTTTCTCTTCAAAAATATTGTGTTTTTAATGCTTTAAAGCGGGTTTAACACACTAACTATACTTTATTAGTACTTCGGTTATGCTTAGGCTATGCTTTAGCTATGCTTAAGCAAGGCATTAAGAAAATTGGGCAACCCCCCTTTTTTGCTAGCAAATCAACTGTGGTTTTTTTTTAATTTTTTGGAGATTTGAGCGTTTTTTAAGTTGATGTTTAAACAATTAAACTTAGGGCTTTGCGCCATAGCTACTATTAAAATTGCTAAAAAAATTATTTTTTTAGCCTGATTACCCTGCCTGTAATTAAATAAAAATCGTAAACGCGGTACAATCCATCATCAGAAATTTCTATCCGTTCTACACTACTTGTTTTACTAAAACCATCGGTTACCATATCTCCTACTTTAACGGCTTGTAAAATTTCGTTAGAGGTTTCGCTGTTTAGTCTAATCATATTCAAAAATGGTTAATTTTTATCATTTTACCTCATCAGTCATGAAAAAGAAAATTTAAGGCAACATCCTAAAAATATAATTTTAAACGCTACCTTTAAGTTTATTTAAATTCAACATTATGTTTTTTATCACTTTAGGAATTATCGTTTTTGTAGCAGGTTTTGTTATTGCGGGTCAACAAACACAGGCGGCACGCTACGGCTCTATTGTTAAAATCGCTGGTATTGCCATTTTGGCCATTGGTGCTTTGACTTCTATGTTTAAAGTAGTAGACGCGGGACAAGTAGGTGTAAAAACCATTTTTGGAAAAGTAGATAACGATGTGCTTTATAGTGGGTTAAATGTAATAAACCCAATTGCAGAGGTAACCACATTTGACATTAAAACACAGAACTACACCATGTCGGGTGTACACGACGAAGGCGCAAAAGAAGGAGATGATGCGCTAAGGGTACTTTCGGCAGATGGCTTGGAAGTCATTATAGATCTTTCGGTATTGTTCAAGGTAAAAGGAAGCGAAGCTCCTACTATTTTAAGAGAAATTGGTACCGATTATTTAGAAAAGATTGTTCGTCCGGTTTCGCGTACTGCCATCAGAGACAATGCGGTAGCTTACGATGCCGTAGCATTATATTCGAGTAAAAGAGACGAGTTTCAAGCAAAAATATTTTCTACCATCAACAAAAGTTTTGCCAAAAGAGGTCTTGAACTTGAGCAACTTTTGGTACGTAATATTACTTTGCCAGCATCAGTTAAAGCAAGTATCGAATCGAAGATAAATGCCGAGCAGGATGCGCAAAAAATGACTTTCGTTCTTCAAAAAGAGCGACAAGAAGCAGAACGTAAACGTGTAGAAGCACAAGGTATTGCCGATTATCAAAAAATACTCTCTACAGGTTTAAGTGATAGACAATTACAATACGAATCTATTTTAGCGCAAAAAGAAATCGCCAAATCGCCAAACAG
>CANHHZ010000168.1 GCA_947460275.1 Sphingobacteriaceae bacterium
GCGCCCACAAAAAGTTTAATAGGCTTTTCTAGCTGTGGCAAAACTCCCCCAGCTTTGGTTAAAATTAGGCCAATACGTATTTTTACAACTCTAATCGCCATTGCAATTCCTTTGTCGGCGGTATTTTCCCAAGCTAAACAGCAATCGGCTAAAAAATCGGTCCCGGGCTTACTGGTTTCTGTAAGCAACTCATCGGCACGGTTGCCATACAAACCAACCGCAGAGGCCGATATAAAAGTATGCACCTGAGTGCCGGTTTCTTGGATGGCTTTGTAAAGCAAGTTGCCCGACAAAACTCTGCTGTCAACAATTTGTTTTTTACGGGCGGCAGTCCATTTTTTATCGGCAATGCCTTCGCCTGCCAAATGTATAACGGTGTCTATCCCTTTAAATGCTGCCAAATCTATGGTTTGCTTGTATACATCCCATAAAAATACATTTACGCCTTGGATGGCTACTTTTTTACGCGACAAAACAGCCACCTGATGTCCTTTTGCCAGCAAGGCCGGAACAAGCTTTTGTCCAACCAAACCGGTAGCGCCAGTAATTAAAATATTTTTTGACATGTCGAGCTGATTTTGATGCAAGTTAGAAATTAGATTTTAATTGCAGCTCGGTTTGTTGGCGCAAAGCAAATATTTTACATAGCTAAGTCAATAATGTGTTGTAAATATGTAAAAAATGCACCTTCTATCATTTAATTGCATTATTTTATGCAAATTGCACTCCCAATTAATGCCCTAAGCATGAGTAAGAAAATTTTGGTTTGGTTTAGAAATGACCTTCGTTTACATGATAACGAAGTGTTGGTTGAAGCTATTGCCAAAGCTGATGAAATTTTACCGGTTTATTTTTTTGATCCCCGTTATTTTGAGGCTACCTCTTATCACACCATCAAAACAGGAGCTGTTAGAGCGCAGTTTATTAGAGAAAGTGTGGAGGCACTTCGTCAAGCACTGCAATCATTTGGTGGCAATTTATTGGTATTACACGGCAAACCCGAAGATTTACTCCCTGGTTTAGTTACTGCCCATAACATTTCCGAAGTTTATCACCACAGAGAAGTGGCTAGCGAAGAAACTGCTGTTTCTACACATGTAGAAGATTTACTTTGGAAACAAAAGGTAAATTTAAAACACATTATTGGGCACACCCTTTACAACAAAGAAGATTTACCCTTTCCTATTAAGGATATACCCGATGTTTTTGCCCAGTTTAAAAAGAAAACCGAGCGAGACGCAATTGTAAAACCTTGTTTCTTAACTCCAAATCAAATCAACTTTGTTGCGCTTGCCGATTGGGGAACTTTACCAGAACTGTCCGCTTTGCTCGCCAATGGCGAGGCGTCTAATCCTGTCATCAATTCAATCTTTAAAGGTGGAGAACAGCAGGCCCTCCAAACATTAGACGAGCTTTTACATTTTCCCGAAAGCAACAGTTTAAAGAAAGTTGATATTGTTGCAAAACTTTCGCCTTGGTTGGCCCTGGGTTGCCTTTCGCCCCGCGAAGTATATTGGAAAATGAAACATGCAGAAACGAGCTCTGGCTCAAAACCATTTTTTAAACACGTTTTACAAGGTTTGTTGTGGCGTGATTATTACCGTTTCATGTTTAAAAAGCATGGCAATACTTTTTTTAAGGCCAAAGGATTTACTCAAACTGTTACGCAAGCAGTAGCGGATGAAAAATCGTTGCAAGCTTGGAAAACAGCCACAACCGGTCAACCATTGGTAAATTTGCTGATGAAACAATTAAATGAAACGGGCTTTATAACCAATGCAGCTAGGTTGTTGGTGGCAACTTATTTTGTGTATGAATTGAAATTGGAATGGGTGCTAGGCGCTGCTTATTTAGAAGAGCGGTTAATTGATTATGCGCCAGCCAGTAACTGGGGCAACTGGGCAAATGTAGCAGGAGTAGGCAACGACATCAAATTAACTAACGGTTATGGTTTTGATAAACAATTGAAAATTTTCGATCCCAAAGGGATGTACACGCCAACCATTAACGCTTAATTTTACATCCGTTTTACCCCTTGTTTTTTATTTAACTAAAAAATGAAGTTTATTGCCATTTTTTAACCTAAAATTATAATTTTGCAATACTTATCGTAAAAAATACACAATGGATAACTTTTCTTATCTCAACGGAGCTAATGCCGAATATATTGAATCGCTTTACCAAAGCTACAAAGAGGACAACAACTCGGTAGAATTTGGCTGGCAAAAATTTTTTGAAGGCTTTGATTTTGGCAGAGGATCTGATGCCTCAAATGTAAGTGGCGAAACCCCTGAGCACTTTTTAAAAGAAATTAATGTACTTAACTTAATTAACGGATACCGCCAAAGGGGACACCTATTTACCAAAACAAATCCGGTTAGAGAAAGACGCAAACATACGCCAACATTGGCCTTAGAAAATTTTGGCTTAAGCACAACAGACTTAAACACTGTTTTTAACTCGAGTATTGAGTTGGGTATTGGTCCTGCTAAACTAAGTGATATCGTTGCTTTTTTAGAACAAACTTATTGTGGTTCTATCGGTGCAGAATACAAATATGTACGCACCCCCGAAGTAGTGAAATGGATTGAGGGAAAGATGGAAACTGAACGCAATACGCCAAAGTTTTCCATAAACGAGAAAAAAAGAATCCTTAAAAAATTAAATGAAGCCGTCATTTTCGAAAACTTTTTAGGCACCAAATTTTTGGGACAAAAACGTTTTTCGTTAGAGGGCGCAGAGGCAGTTATTCCGGCTTTAGACTCGGTAATTGAAAAAGGGGCCGAATTAGGTATCGAAGAATTTGTTGTTGGCATGGCACATCGTGGCCGATTAAACGTTTTAGCCAACATCATGCAAAAAACGTATAAAGATATTTTTGCCGAATTTGAAGGCAAAGGCTATAGCGCCGAATCACCGTTTGGTGGCGATGTAAAATACCACTTGGGTTATTCTACCGACGTAAATACCAATTCAGGCAAAAGCGTACACTTAAGCTTATGTCCAAATCCTTCGCACTTAGAAACCGTAAACGGTGTGGTAGAAGGGATGTCGCGTTCTAAAATAGATTTTAAATACGAAGGCGATAACAGCAAATTGGCACCCATCCTTATCCATGGCGATGCTTCTATTGCCGGACAAGGCATTGTGTACGAAGTGATACAAATGGCTGGTTTAGATGGCTACAAAACCGGAGGAACCATACATTTGGTCATCAACAACCAAATTGGTTTTACCACCAATTATAAAGATGCCCGTTCTAGTACCTACTGCACAGATATTGCCAAAGTAACTTTATCGCCTGTTTTCCATGTCAATGGCGACGATGTAGAAGCTTTGGTCTATGCTATTAATTTAGCCATGGAGTACCGTCAGCGTTATAAAAACGATGTGTTTATCGATATTTTATGCTACCGCAGATTTGGACATAACGAAGCTGATGAGCCTAAATTTACACAGCCATTGTTGTACAAAGCCATAGAAAAACATCCCAACACTCGCGATATTTATGTGGCACAACTGGCCAAAGAAGGCGAACTAGCGGCCGGCTTAGCCAAAGAGATGGAGAAAGAGTTTAAGGCGCTTTTACAAGAACGCTTAAATGAAGCCAAAGAAATTACCTCAACTTATAGCGATGTAAAATTTGGTGGGGCATGGGCCGATATGCGCTTGGCCACAGCAAAAGATTTCGAAACTTCGCCCGATACTTCTGTTAAAAAGACCACTCTCTTAGAAATTGCCAAACGCATTGCTACCTTGCCAGCCGACAAAAAGTTCTTCAAAAAAATTGAAAAACTATTTGATGAACGGCTTAAAATGGCCACCACTACTCAGGTATTTGATTGGGCCATGGGCGAGCAATTGGCTTATGGCACCTTATTGGCCGAAGGCAAAAGAGTTCGTTTAAGTGGGCAGGATGTAAAGAGAGGAACTTTCTCTCATCGCCATGCGGTACTTACTTTAGAAGATAGCGAAGAAGAATATACCCCGTTATTAAACGTGGGCAATACACAAGCGCAATTTGATATTTACAACTCGCACTTGTCAGAATATGGCGTGTTAGGTTTCGAATATGGTTATGCCATGGCCAATCCTAATGCCCTGACCATTTGGGAAGCGCAGTTTGGAGATTTCTTTAACGGGGCACAAATTGTGATCGATCAATATGTGGCCAGTGCCGAAACCAAATGGCAAAGAGAAAATGGTTTGGTAATGTTGTTGCCACATGGCTACGAGGGTCAAGGACCAGAACATTCGTCGGCACGTATTGAGCGCTTTATGGAGCTTTGTGCCGATTATAACATGCAAGTGACCAATTGCACTACTCCAGCAAACTTTTTCCATGCCTTACGCCGCCAGTTTAAACGCGATTTCCGTAAGCCTTTAGTGGTATTTAGCCCTAAAAGCTTATTGCGCCATCCGCTGTGCGTAAGTCCGCTCAAAGACTTTACCGATGGTAAGTTTAAAGAAGTGATAGACGATGAAAATGTTAAACCAGCCAATGTAAAACGTGTGGTTTTCTGTAGCGGAAAAATCTATTACGATTTGTTGGAAACTCAAAAAGCAAACCAAAAAGGCGATGTGGCACTGGTACGTGTAGAACAATTGTATCCTACACCAGTAGATCAAATGGAGGCTGTTTATAAAAAGTATAAAAATGCTAAAGATACCGTTTGGGTACAAGAAGAACCCGAAAACATGGGTGCTTGGCCTTATTTGTTGCGTAAATTAAGAAAAAC
>CANHHZ010000169.1 GCA_947460275.1 Sphingobacteriaceae bacterium
ATTGTTAAATTCTTTCCAGGTTCTGCTTGCCATGAATTTTGTTGTTGGCCTCTTCCCGAAAACTGTTCGTCTGCCATAATTACAGTTCCTTCGGGTAATGGCTCGGATTTTGACAATAACTCTTTTAAAAAGTTATTGGTAGAATCAACCGCCAATAATTTGATAAGATTTTGACCAACAAATAATGTGGAAAAAGTGTTATTTTGCAAGTGTTGATTTATATTTGTTAATTGAACAAAATTATAACTTTTTAATGGTAAAAAAGAAAACGGAAAACCTTTCTACGTATCTCTCAGAAATAGCCATATATGGCATACAAGAAAAAAAAGGAAACGAAATTGTTCGTTTGGATTTAAGAGAAGTAAACAGCTCTGTTTCTGATTTTTTTATTGTTTGCAATGCCGACTCGTCCACACAGGTAAAAGCAATTGCCAATAGCGTAGAAGACGAAATGTATAAGCAAACCAAAACCAATCCTGTGCACAAAGAAGGATTAGAAAACGCCGAATGGGTAATTTTAGATTATTTTGACATTGTTGTTCATATTTTTAAAACTGAAAAAAGAGATTTTTTTGGCCTGGAAGATTTATGGGGCGATGCCGAAGCTATTTCTTTTAAAAGCGCCTAATTAAAAAATTTAACTACATTTAAAGACAATGACAGATAATCAAAATAAAAACAAAAAACAGAAGCCCTCTAATAGGATTCCAAATATCCCTAAAAAGCCTCAAAAAGCCTCAAAATTTAATATTTTTTGGGTATACGCAGCAATTATTGTTGGTCTTTTGGTTGTGCAGTTTTTGTTTAATACAGAAAATGCACAAGAAGTGAGCTACAACACTTTTGAGAAAGAAATGTTATTAACTGGCGATGTAGAAAAAATAGTTTCTTATAAAACAGATGAAATTGCTAGGGCTGATGTTTATATCAAAGAAAGCAAATTAAATAGTCCAAAATATAAAAAATACCTGTCTGATGGTATTGTTGGATCAAAAAAAGGGCCTTTGGTATATTTTAACGCCAACTCTTTAGACGATATTAGCAAACAGTTAAAAGAATCACAAGTTAATCTGTTGCCAACTCAACAAGCCATTAAGCCAATCCCAGTGTCAAAATCAAATCCTTGGGCAAGCGCATTTGTACAAATTATTTTGCCATTGTTGCTTTTTGCTGGGCTTTGGATATTTTTGATGCGCCGAATGGGCGGAGGAGCAGGTGGGGGCGGAGGACAGATTTTTAACATCGGAAAATCTAAGGCCACACTGTTCGATAAAGAAAGTCAAGTGAATATTACTTTTAATGATGTTGCTGGTTTAGAAGAAGCCAAACAAGAGGTAATGGAGATTGTAGACTTTCTTAAAAATCCTAAAAAATACACCAACTTAGGAGGAAAAATTCCTAAAGGCGCTCTACTCATTGGTTCTCCAGGAACCGGAAAAACTTTATTGGCAAAAGCCGTTGCTGGCGAAGCTCAGGTTCCATTTTTCTCGTTATCGGGTTCCGATTTTGTGGAAATGTTTGTTGGCGTTGGCGCTTCTCGCGTACGCGATTTGTTTAAACAAGCCAAAGACAAAGCGCCATGTATTATTTTTATTGACGAGGTAGACGCTATCGGTCGTGCCAGAGGTAAAAATAGCATGATGGGAGGAAACGATGAGCGAGAAAACACTTTAAATCAACTTTTGGTGGAGATGGATGGTTTTGGAACAGACTCTGGAATTATCATTTTAGCGGCAACCAACCGCCCTGATGTTTTAGATTCGGCATTGATGCGTCCAGGAAGGTTCGATAGACAAATATCTATTGATAAACCTGATTTAAATGGTCGCGAGCAAATTTTTAAAGTGCACTTAAAACCAATTAAAACCGCAGAAGAGGTTGATGCCAAAAAATTATCGGCACAAACCCCGGGTTTTGCAGGCGCCGAAATTGCTAACGTATGCAATGAAGCGGCATTAATTGCTGCTCGCCGAAACAAAGAAGCGGTAGATATGCAAGATTTTCAAGACGCTGTTGATCGTGTAATTGGTGGCCTAGAAAAGAAAAATAAAATTATTTCTCCCGAAGAGAAAAATATTGTGGCTTATCACGAAGCGGGCCACGCTATTGCGGGTTGGTTTTTAGAACACGCAGACCCGTTGGTAAAAGTTTCTATAGTGCCTCGTGGTGTTGCAGCGTTGGGTTATGCCCAGTATTTGCCCAAAGAACAATTTTTGTATACCACAGAACAATTAACGGATGGTATGTGTATGACTATGGGCGGACGCGTAGCAGAAGACATTGTTTTTGGTAAAATTTCTACCGGAGCGCAAAACGATTTGGAACGAATTACTAAATTATCCTATGCCATGGTTACTGTTTATGGTATGAATAAGAATATAGGAAACGTTTCTTTTCATGACCCTCAAAATGAATACAACTTTAATAAGCCGTATTCAGAAAAAACATCTGAAATGATCGACAATGAAGTAAGAATATTGATTGGAGAGGTTTACGAAAGAACCAAGCAATTGCTAACAGAAAAACGCGAAGGCCTAGAGAAATTAGCACAGAAATTGATTGAAAAAGAAATCCTTTTCCAAGCAGATTTAGAAGAAATTTTAGGCAAACGTCCGTTTGATACCCGAACAACTTATGATGAGTTTGTCAACGGAACAGGCGACCAAACGCCAGCCGCACAAGGTTTGGTGCATGATGGAGTTGAACAAACGGATGATTTAGGTACAGTAGCTGAAAACACCGCTGACGAAAAATTAAATAGTTAAGCAGCTAAAAGTGGTTTAAAAAGAAAAGCCTGTCCAACAAACGGACAGGCTTCTTTGTTTTGTGGCAAAGGATAAGTAATTTTGAAACAGATATGAAAGAAAATATTTCTTCTAAAGAACAGATGTTAAAGAAAATTAGAAAGGCCTTGCTCGAAAAGCGAGATAACCCTTATCCTAATTTAGAAGAAAGTCAGTTGTACAAAACCAACACCGAAGAGCTAGAGTTTTTGTTTGCAGAGCAGCTTACAGCGGTTGCTGGCAACTTTGTGTTTTGCGAAAACGGGATAGACTTCATAGAAAATATTTTGGCTTTGGCCGAAAAATTTAAATGGCGAAAAATATATTGTTGGGAGCCCGAATTGCAGAATTTGCTTTCACATTATGAATTTCCTTTTTATAAGTCTGATAAAGATTTTGATCAGGCTGAAGTGGGCATTACGCTTTGTGAGGCACTCATTGCCCGAAATGGATCTGTCATGGTTAGCAATCAACATGCCGCTGGCCGCAGATTAAGTATTTTCCCACATCACCATATTGTAGTTGCTCGTACCGGTCAACTTGTTTTAGATTTGAAAGACGCTTTTCAAACGCTAAAAAATAAATATGGCAACCACATTCCCTCTATGATAAGCACAATTACAGGGCCAAGTCGTACTGCGGATATAGAAAAAACTTTAGTGCTAGGGGCGCACGGGCCAAAGGAATTGTTCGTCTTTTTAATAGATGATTTTGCATAAAAATTTTTAATTTCAATATTAAATAATATTTTTATACTGAAAACCAAAACAGTACAAAGCATATAAAAAGGCAAAATGAACAAAATTTATTCGGTTATTACGGGCACAGGCAGCTATATTCCTGAAAATATTATTTCGGGTAATCATTTTATGGAGTCTTCTTTTTTTGATAATGGCGTAAAATTAGACAAAGAAAACACCGAAATCATCCATAAATTCAGTGAAATTACCGAAATAGTTGAACGCCGTTATGTCGATGCTAATTTACTAAACAGCAACATTGGTGCTTTGGCCGCAAAAAAAGCCATTGAAGATGCAGGCATAGATCCTGAAACTTTAGATTGCATTATTTTTTGCCATAATTTTGGAGATGTAAGGCTTAATTCGAACAGAATGGATATGTTGCCCGCTTTGGCAGCAAAAGTAAAACAAGAGTTAAATATTCTTAATTCTGACTGTGTAGCTTACGATATCATTTTTGGTTGCCCAGGATGGGTTCAAGGCGTGATACAAGCCGATTATTTGATCAAAAGTGGCGACGCAAAAAAAGTACTGGTTATTGGGTCAGAAACACTTTCTAGAATTATAGATCCACACGATAGAGACAGCATGATTTTTTCTGATGGTGCGGGCGCTGTCATCTTTGAAGCTAAAGAATCGGCTGAGCCCATAGGAATAATTGCCCACAAGAGCGAAACTTTTGGCAATTACGCTTCTTTATTATTGATGGGTACTAGTAACAATCCAAACGAAAACAACGGAAACACTTATTTAAAGATGAATGGCCGCAAGCTTTACGAATTTGCGGTAATCAACGTGCCTCAAGTGGTTAAAAAAGCAATAGATAAATCGGGAATTAGCATTACAGATATCAAAACGGTGTTTATTCATCAGGCCAATGGCAAAATGGATAATGCAATTATGAAACGGCTATTTAAACTTTATAATGTAGAGGAAGTGCCAGAAAAGCTAGTTCCAATGACAATTTCGTGGCTAGGAAATAGTTCTGTAGCCACTGTGCCTACTTTAATAGATTTGGTGCGTAAAGGAAAAGTAGAAGGTTATCAAATAGGAGAAGGTCAATATGCTGTTTTTGCTTCAGTAGGCGCAGGGATGCACATCAACGCAATAGTGTATAAGTTTTAATTGCTTATTGTTTTTAAGCCCTCCTTGGCTTCTTTTTCAATAGTGTTTTCGTATTCATGATCTTTCATGTTTAAAGC
>CANHHZ010000170.1 GCA_947460275.1 Sphingobacteriaceae bacterium
TGCAGAAATGAACTTAATTTAACAAAGTGCGAACAATTACTGTTCCCTTAACTTTAATAAAATTAGACGACGGTTTCCACCTCTTGGTGGAAATTGTTGTTTTTAACCAAAATTTATTTGCCGTTTTAGACACCGGCGCCTCACGGTCTGTTTTTGATAAGGGACTGATGGAAAACCATTTAAAAGAATTAAACATAAGCTAACAAGCCCAAGCAGCCACCATTTTTAGCACTGCTAACGCTTTGCAAGGCTTTATTCCGAAATTAAAAATTGGTCAACTCACGCTAAAAAATTATGATGCCATAGCGCTCGATCTGCAAAGCGTTACCGATACCTATTTATCTTTAGGGCATCCCCCAATTGCGGCAATTATAGGCGGCGATATTTTAACCCAACACAACGCCAAAATAGATTATCAAAAAAGGGTTTTAAGGCTTTACAAATAAGCAATTAGAAAAGCAAATTGCTGCTCCTCGGTCGGCGCAATCCCGCTTTCCTTCCTGCCTTTTGTTGCTGCGCAAAAAAGCATTCATCCAATCGGGTATAATTAACAAAAACAAGCAGTACTTTGATCAGTTACTCTCCCTCAAAGTTTTATAATTTAAATTTTATGGCTAACTTTAATTCAGCAAAACCATAAAACTATGAAAGCATTAAGAGTTATAGCCCTAATTATCGGCATACTAGCAATTGTAATTGTAGGCGGAAGTTTTTTCCTGCCTAACACCTATTCGGTAAACCGAGCCACATTAATTAAAGCACCAGATAGCGTTATTTATAAAAACATTGCAGATTTTAACGAATTTACCAAATGGAATCCTTGGCAAAAAATGGAACCAAGTGCCAAAATTACAGTTAGCGGCCCGGTTGAACAACCGCAGCACCTCTACCAATGGGTTGGCGATAAAACTGGCTCAGGCCAAATGAAAATTACAGAAGCAAGTCCTAATCAAATGGTAAACATAGAATTGAAATTCATCAAACCTTTTGAAAGCTTATCCAATACCCGTTTTGACATTGTACCACAAGGCGATAGCACTAAAGTAACCTGGACAATGTACGGCGAAAACAATGGCATCATAAAAAAATGGATGGGGTTAATGATGGACAAAATGATTGGCAAAGACTTTGAAGATGGACTGAGGTTTTTAAAAGAAAAATCGGAAAAGGGAAAATAAAAAACCTCAGATTTCTTATCTGATTTAATAAGAGACAAATTAAAATCTACCTCGATATTTTGACCAAGACTAAGCTCTAAACCAAGCCTAAGAAGCAAACAAAAAGCCCTTCAAGCTTTAAAACTTGAAGGGCTTTTCTATTTAAAGTCCCCTTTAGGGGATTTAGGGGTTAGGCGTCTATTTTAGCATATTTTGCATTGCGTTCTATAAACTCTCTACGAGGAGCAACTTCATCGCCCATTAACATAGAAAAAGTATGATCACATTCTGCAGCATTTTCGATAGTTGCTTTAAGCAAAGTACGAGTTGCTGGGTTTAAGGTAGTTTCCCACAGTTGTTCTGCGTTCATCTCTCCCAAACCTTTATAACGTTGTATGTGCACGCTTTCTTCTTTACCTGCGCCTTTTAAGCGTTGAACCGCAGCATCACGTTGTACATCATTCCAGCAATATTCAAACTCTTTACCTTTTTTAACTTGGTAAAGAGGTGGAGCGGCAATGTAAACGTAACCCGCTTCAATTAAAGCACGCATGTAACGATAAAAGAAGGTTAAAATTAAAGTAGTGATGTGCGAACCATCAATATCAGCATCGGTCATGATGACAATTTTGTGGTAGCGGAGTTTGTTAATATTTAATGCTTTATCATCTTCTTCTGTGCCTATGCTTACACCTAAAGCTGTAAACATGTTTTTAATCTCGTCATTTTCGTAGATTTTATGCTCCATGGCTTTTTCTACATTAAGGATTTTACCCTTAAGTGGCAAAATAGCTTGAAAATTACGATCACGACCTTGTTTAGCAGTACCACCCGCCGAGTCGCCCTCAACCAAATACAATTCACATTTAACTGGATCGCTGTCAGAGCAATCGGCTAATTTTCCTGGCAAGCCAGAACCACCCATTACACTTTTGCGTTGCACCATTTCGCGGGCCTTACGAGCCGCAGCACGGGCAGTAGCTGCTAAAATAACCTTGTTAACAATCATCTTAGCTTCTTTAGGATTTTCCTCCAAATAAGCACCCAATGCTTCGCCAACGGCTATATCAACAGCACCCATCACCTCAGAGTTACCCAACTTGGTCTTGGTTTGCCCTTCAAATTGAGGTTCTTGTACTTTTACAGAAACTACAGCCGTTAAGCCTTCTCTAAAGTCATCTCCGGTAATTTCCATTTTCAAGTTTTTCAACAAACCTGATTTATCCGCATAACTTTTTAAAGTACGCGTCAAACCTCTACGAAAACCTGCAATATGTGTTCCACCTTCGTGGGTATTGATATTATTTACATAAGAGTGCACATTTTCAGAATAGCTATCGTTGTATTGGAAAGCCAACTCAACTGGCACACCATTTTTAATTCCATCGATATAAATTGGTTCTGGCAGGAATGATGCACGGGTACCGTCTAAAAATTTAACAAACTCTTTTAAACCACCATCCGAGTGGAAAATTTCGGTTAAGAAGCTTCCATCTTCTAATCGCTCACGTTCATCTGTTAACGTTAAGGTTATTCCTTTATTCAAGAAAGCCAATTCGCGCAAACGAGAAGCTAAAGTGTCGTATTTATATTCTGTAGTTTGGGTAAAAATAGTAGCGTCTGGACTAAAGGTTACAATAGTACCACGCTTATCTGTTGTGCCTACTTCTTTAACATCATACAAAGGCACACCAATGTTGTACTCTTGCATCCAAACTTTACCTTCTCGGTGTACTTCTGCTTTTAAGTGCGTAGATAAAGCGTTAACGCAGCTTACACCCACACCGTGCAAACCACCAGATACTTTGTAAGTATCTTTATCAAATTTACCGCCGGCATGTAAAACCGTCATTACGATCTCTAATGCTGATTTATTTTCTTTTGTATTGATTCCGGTTGGAATACCACGACCATTATCTTCAACTCTGATAGAATTTCCTTCTAAAATATTTACAAAGATTGTATCTGCATGACCAGCCAAAGCTTCATCAATAGAGTTATCCACAACCTCATAAACCAAATGGTGCAAACCTTTTACACCTGTATCACCAATATACATAGAAGGACGCTTACGAACAGCCTCTAAACCTTCTAATACCTGTATATTATCTGCCGAATAATTTGACTTTGAATCTTTTTCTTCGCTCATAATTTTGTTAAATACTTAAAGAATCAAAAATAACCATTTTATGGCTAAAATGGATGGATGTGGATAACTATTTAAGTTTTCAAAAAAAATTAATTTAGCAAATTGATGCTATTTTTAGGATACTCGATTTTGATTTTTATATTTGTTGAGATTTTGCTTGTATAGAATAACCTATACTTGCATTTAGACAAAATTTATAAAAGAAAATTAATTAAACTCTAATGAAAATAACAACTTTAAAATTAAGTAGCTTAGCAACTGCAATAACTCTAGTTTCTGTACTATCTGCATGTTCTAACAACGATTCAAAAACTGACGCTACCGCAAGCAAAACAACAGAAGTAAGTAGCGAAGACAAAATTGTGTATGTAAACTCTGATTCGTTACTTACCAAATACGAGTATTTTAAAGACATTAGAAGCAGAATGGAAAGCAAAGGGAAAACTGCAGAAAGCGATTTAGCTGCAAAACAACAAGCGTTTCAACGTGAGGTGCAACAATATCAACAACAACAAAATACTTTACCTGCCGATCAAAGAGCAGCTACAGAGCAAAGATTAGGTCGCAAGCAACAAGAGTTACAAGCTTACCAACAAAATGCTGGTGCAGCTTTACAAAACGAACAAGCTAAAGAGCAAGAAGCATTGTACAACAAAGTTGCTGATTACCTAAAAGGTTATGCAAAATCAAAAGGCTACAAAATGGTTTTAACTTATTCTAAAGGAAATAGCGCCATTTTGTTTGCTGATGAAAGCTTAGATGTAACCAATGCTGTAATTACAGGTTTGAATGAAGCTTACACAAAAGATAAAAAATAATTTTGACCTCATCAAAAAAAAGCCTCAAGCTTGAGGCTTTTTTTGTGAGCTTATATTTTATAATAACGTTTAATCTTCCTCAAACATTCCATCAATTAAGCCATCCGTTTCACGTCTTTCTTTTTTAGTGGGCCGGCCAGTTCCTCGGTCTCTTTTTAGCGTTGGTGCATGAAAAACAGATTTAAAAGCGTGGGTTTCTTCAACAGGTGTTAAATCTTTATATTTGGTTACAGCAATTTTAGCTTCTACCCTATTGTACAATAGTTCTACCACTTCAATCACCTTTTTTTCTATTCCTTTTGAAACTTGATATACTTCGCCAACCTTAACAACTGCCGAAGGTTTTAAATTTTGCCCATTTAATTTAACACGCCCAGCTTTGCAGGCATCTGTTGCCAAACTGCGGGTTTTAAACAATCTTATCGCCCAAAGGTATTTATCTATCCTTAATTTCTCTTTCTCGGTCATAGAACATCAAAAATACACAACAAAGTGCAAATTATTGAATTAAAACAACGCACAATACATAAAATTGATTTATTTTGTAAAAAAAATAACAAGGCATGATTGGAGAATTAAAAAAA
>CANHHZ010000171.1 GCA_947460275.1 Sphingobacteriaceae bacterium
ACCTAAAACAGACATCATAAAACTGTATTTGGGTATTGAATTATTTATTTTTGCAATCTAATATTTACAGACATGACCATTAACGTATATACAGAGCAAACACCAAATCCGGCCACGATGAAGTTTATGGTAAATAAACTTTTAATCAATGGAAGTGAAGATTTTGCAACCAAAGAAAGTGCCGAAAAATCGCCTTTTGCAAAAGAATTGTACAAATTTAACTTTGTAAATGGTGTGTTTTTCGCAAGCAACTTTGTAACGATAACCAAAACTGATGATGCTGAATGGGCAGACATTGAGCCTATTTTGAAAGAGTTTGTTAAAGGAGCAGTAGAATCAGAATATAAAATTAAGGATCATACCGAAGAGGAAGCGCTCGCATTTGAAGGTAGTGAAATTGAAATAAAAATTCAACAAATTTTGCACGATTATGTACGTCCAGCTGTAGAACAAGATGGCGGTGCGATTTCCTACAAATCTTTTGACGAAGGTGTAGTTACTGTTGAACTTAGAGGTTCATGTAGCGGCTGTCCATCAAGTACAATTACCTTAAAATCAGGCATACAAAATTTATTACAACGAATGGTGCCAGAGGTTAAAGAAGTTGTTTCAGAAGCTTTATAGTTGATGAAACTTTTAAACTAAAAAATGCTTGAAGATTAATCTTCAAGCATTTTTTTTTACATTTTACTTTGTATTTCTTTTCTTAAGTTGTTTACCCACTGGCCCAACTCCTTTTTCTGATCGTCGGTTAATCTAGCCTCGCTGTGCATTATTTTGTATGACTTGAGGGGCATTTCGTCTTCAATCTGTTCTGCAATTTCCTCGAGTTTATGATCTTGCTTTTTAAGTGAGTAAGCACCAAATGTTGAAAAATTTAATTCCCTTTTCCCCTCTTGAATATGATCTTCCATCCACCAAGCAATGGGCTGAACATGAGTATACCAAGGATACTTTGTGGTATTTGAATGGCAATCGTAACAGGCGCTCTGCAAAATTGCACCAACTTTCACTGGAACATGATATACCTTTTCGATAGCCAAAGGTTGTTCGGCCATTGCCTGATTTTTAATAGGCTTAAAAAATTGAATGATGATTAAAACCATCAAAAGTGCGAATAAAATCTTTTTTATCATAAGTTTATAAATTAAAATACTTGACTAAGTAAAGTGTTTTTTTATCAAATTTAAAATTTCTTCTGTAACATGATTATTCGTAGCTAAAACTTCTCTAGTTTCCAAAAACTCAGTTCCACCAGAAAAATTAAGTATTTTTCCCCCAGCTTGTTCTACCAAAAAAGCACCTGCAGCTACATCATAAGCATTTAAATTGTATTCAAAATAAGCATCAAATCTACCACAAGCTACATAAGCTAAATCTACTGCTGCCGAACCCATCCGTCTTAACCCGTGACATTTTTGCATAATTTCTGTAAAAAGTTGAATGTATTGTAATTGCTTATCAAATTGATAATAAGGAAAACCAGTGGCTAACAAACATTGAGAAAGATTTTTACTTTGCGAGACACGGATTGGCTTTTGGTTTAGAAATGCGGGCCCACCTTTATAGGTATAAAACATTTCACTCCTATTGATTTCATAAACCACACCAATAACAGGCTGATTATCTTCATAAAGAGCAATACTAATGGAAAAAGTGGGTATGCCGTGAATAAAATTTGTAGTTCCATCCAGCGGATCTATAATCCAGGTAAAGGTTTTACCTAAGGAGTTAACCGTTTCTTCTTCGGTAATAAAACCTGCATCAGGTATTAATTTAGCTAAATTTTCGACCAATTGGATTTCTGCATTTTTATCTACATAAGAAACCAAATCGTTTAAACCCTTATACTCAATAGATTGAGCATCAAATGCCATTGATTCTTTACGGATAAAATTACCTACCAAACGGGTAATGGAAATTACTTTTGAACACAATAATTCGTAGTTCATCGTTATTAATAATTGGCGTGCTTTTCTTTATTTTTAATAGCAAAAACTACAAGAATTGCGCCACAAATAAATAAGATGGAGGAGATTAATTCGGCTTGGGTAAAAGGAATACCTGCTACAGTATATTTTGAGTTTACACGGATAAGCTCAATACAAAAGCGCTCTAAGCCATTAAACATTAAATAAATTCCAAACATCATTCCAGGCAATTTGATTTTTTTTCTAAAACTCCAAAGGATAAGAAAAATGATAAAGGCCAAAATCACTTCATACATAGGTGTTGGATAGGCAGGCAGGGGCAATTCGTAACAAAATTTACCTACACAATCTGGCATCAAATTTCCTTCCATCGCTACGTTGTTTGGATAAGTATAGGCCCAAAGCCAATCTGGCAGCCAAGCAAATGGCTTAGGATTTAAATTGGTGATGCCCCAATCGCCATCTCCTGACAAATGGCAACCAATACGTCCAACACTGTAAGCCAACATCATTCCTGGCCCTCCAACATCAAGCATGTGGAGTGGTTTTATTCCGTTTTTGCGAGCAATGTATAATACTGCAGCCCCTCCGCAAATTAAACCACCGTAAAAAGTTAATCCACTAAATGAGAGTAAACCACCTATGGGATCTTTGATAAAAGAATCCCAATGTTCTAAATTGTCAAATATTTTAGCACCCAAAAAACCCCATATTGCAGCCCAAACTACCATATTTCCCATTAATTGGTAAGGGTGTATTTTAACTGAGACCGTTTTAGGTGTGGGCAATTTAGCTTTTTCTTTCTCTTGATATTCCCAATAAGCGAACAATGCCGCTAAAGCAATACCGCCAATAAAGTTTCCTTTTAGAGATAAAAGCACGGTTTGAGCATCGCTAACAAAAAGCTTATAATTAAGAAGTGCGTAAATTAATTTATAGCCAATTACAAACCCAAAAAAAGCATTAGAAATCAGCTCAAAAATAGTGGAAGCTTTCCCTTCTACCACGTTGGTAAATGTAGGTTTTAAAAGACCTTGGGCTTCTTTTCGTTGCAGTTCTTTGGTGAATGCCCAATAGCCAGCTACAAAAGCCAACGCAACAAAAACACCGAATGTATTAAAAGGAAGTGGCACATTAATGCCAAAAAAGTAAGCTAAAAAGTGTGAAACAGTTGGAAACATAAAAATGAATTTAAGCGAAGATAATAAACGGCTATGGTTTTTTAATACACATTTAAATATTGTGGATTAAAAATTTGCGTCAATGCGAATAAACCGAATCTAATTCAGCTACTTCAACTTCCCCATCTGGTAATAAGGAAACTAATTTTATGTTTTTGAGCTCGTTTACCATTACAGGATCATATTTGGCACGTACTTTTACATAATTTTTTGTAAATCCATGCATAAATCCATTTTTTTGGTCATCTTCGAAGAGCACTTGTGCTGAGGTACCAATTTGGGATTGGTAAAAAGCTCTTCTTTTCTTATCAGAAAGGATATGTAACATCTTATTTCTATCAAAACGCTTACTCCCTACAACTTTGCCTTTCATGGTTGCAGCTTCAGTTTGCTCTCGTTCAGAATAGGTAAACACATGAAGATAAGAAACGTCTAATTCATTTAGAAATTGATACGTTTCTAAAAAATCTTCGTCCGTTTCGCCCGGAAAACCAACAATTACATCTACTCCAATGCAGCAATTTGGCATTATAGATTTTATTTTAGCTACCCGCTCTGTATACAATTCGCGTTGGTAACGTCGTTTCATTAAGCCTAATATTTTATTAGAGCCTGATTGTAGTGGAATATGAAAATGAGGTACAAATCGTTTAGAACAAGCTACAAATTCTATAATTTCGTTACTCAACAAATTGGGTTCGATTGAAGAAATACGAATACGTTCTATACCTTCTACTTCATCTAAGGCTTTAACCAAATCAAAAAATTTATCTTCTCTTTGGCCGTTTCTAACTCCAAAATCACCTAAATTTACACCAGTAAGTACAATTTCCTTGACTCCGCTTTGGGCTATTTGCTGCGCTCTGTTAATTACGTTTTCAATGGTATCACTTCTACTTCCGCCTCTAGCCAAAGGGATTGTACAATAAGTACATGGATAATCGCAACCATCCTGCACTTTTAAAAAGGTACGTGTTCTATCGCCAATAGAATAAGCAGCGATAAAATTATGGTTTACTTTCTCTATATTTTGTTGATGAACAACTGCTTTAGGTTTTTTGGTTAAATCTGAAATAAATTCTACGATTCTAAATTTTTCTGCGGCACCTAAAACCATATCAACACCTTCAATTTCGGCAATTTCTGTGGGTTTTAACTGGGCATAACAACCAACAATGGTGATGTATGCATTAGGAGCATATTTGAGTGCTTCTTTAACCACCTTGCGGCATTTTTTATCGGCATGGTCTGTAACAGAACAGGTATTGATTACATAAACATCAGCAGCGTCGGTAAAATCTACTACAGCATAACCTGCATCGGTAAATAAGCGTCCAATAGTTGAGGTTTCTGAAAAATTTAATTTACAGCCGAGTGTATAAAAAGCAACTTTTTTCATTTATGGTGCAAAGATAGCGATTAGATTTGAGATGTGAGATTTGAGACATAGGATGTTAATTTTAGGAATTAAAGCTTTTCGAAAAATTTTAATACCTGATGAATAACATACACGCCTTACAATTTAGCTTTCATTCCAACGGTAGCTATCTTGTTCTAAACCGGCTAAATCTATAACCCTAC
>CANHHZ010000172.1 GCA_947460275.1 Sphingobacteriaceae bacterium
GAATTTCTGTATTATGAACTTGGCATTAGTCCCGAAAGAAATCAAAAGATTGCACCAAGGCTTAACCTCATTTACGATCAGCTCTCTAATCAGCATAAAATTGTGCATCTGATTAATTTGCACAGACAAAAAACAATTCAACAGTATTTGTAAATTGTTTAAAACAACAAAAAGCGCCCCAATATCGTTCGCTTTTTGTTGTAAACTCATGTTTTTTTACAAGGTAAGAGATTAATTTGCAGATTTTATGCGCGACTTATGCATGTAGCCAACCGTTCCGTCATTCAGTTTTATTTTCGAATAAGAATCTCCAGTTTCTATGACATCAAACGTTTCGTTTTCGTATACTTTACGAATAACTTTGCCACCTGGTGTAGCACGCAAATTGGTGTAGCCATCAGGATCGCTAATGGAATAGGCTCCTCTTGGCACAGTAGGCGCTGAATCCTCTTTAGGTGTTGGTGGTGCATCTGTACTTATTGGTGGTGTATAAGAAGGTTCAGATGAATCTGGATACAATAATATAAAAGTGTCAGACTGCCTAGGCGTTAGCTTAAATAAGAATTCTTTGGAATCTAAATCTTCACTTGGCTGAGGCTTGTTTTCCTTAAACCACTTGGCTACGGCTGGTTTAATAACAGTGGTGAATAATGTAAAAAAATCGGAGTTCAGTCCTTTAATTTCTTGCAAAGAAAAACCATTTGCAGTGTACAATTCAAATTCTTGCTTTTCAAAAGATTTAAATTTAACCACCGGCACATAATAATCACTAATTTTTAATTCGCTACCATCCCATAATTGCAATTCTTCAATTTTTTGCATTTCATTTGGTTTAAGGGATGCAAAATATGCTTGAATAGAAGCTAGCAAATTTTTATTGAGTGTTTCAAAATCTACTTGCTTTTGATTTCCTTTTAGCTCAAATTTGAGATCCTCAAAATCAAGCGGATGTGACAGTTTATCCAGTTGATCTTCGAGACTTTCAGTACTGACTACGTTTATGAACGCTGTTTTAATTCCTAATCCTTTTTTCTTGAGGGCTTCCTTGTAATCCTTAGAATCTGGAGCTACGGTAAATAACTTTTTTAATTTAGCTACTTGCTCTTTTGTAAGTCTTGAAGTTATAATACCTGCATTTGCATGGTCATTCCAAATTACTTTCAGGTTTAAGAAGTAAGTAGAATCATTGGCAGAGGGTTGAAAAAAAGAACAAATAAAAGTACGTATACTCCAATCGGCATAAATTACATAGCTCGCTTTGCCTTCAGAATCGATAACTACTTCTTTTCTAATGTTAGAGAGTTTATTGGTTTCAACATCTCTTTTATCTAATTGTTCTAATAACTTTGACTCAAGCGACATGTAAACACCATAAGAAACGGAAAGCGAATTGTCTTTGCCAAAAATAAAACTAGCCTTTCCCCCAAAGGTATCACCCTGATTGCAATATCCATCTCCATTTTTATGTCCTGGGAAGGTGTAGCCTGCAATGTCAAAAACTTCTTTCAATAAATCTTCGCCGTCATCATTAGAACTACAGGAAGAAAAAATTGTAGAAATAACTAAAAGTAAGGTGATTTTAAAGAGGGATTTTCTCATAATTGGTGTTAAGTTTTATAAATGTTTAGTTAGCTGCAGCAATTCGAGTATTGTGTATAAACCCTTTGGTTCCGTCAGTCAATTTAACTTCCGAATAGGTATCTCCAGGTGTTATAATCTCAAACGTTTCATTTTTGTACACCTTACGAATTATTTTTCCGCCTGGGGTTGCACGCATATTGGTATAACCATCGGGATCATTAATCAGGTATAGCTGTTTGGCCTCTTCTTGTACAGGAGCTGTAGCTTCAACCTCAGGAGTAGTTTCAGTTGGCGCTTGCTCTTGAACCTGTGGCTGAGTTTCGCTGGGTGTATTAGCTTCAGTAGCTGTAGTATCTTCCGAAACTTGAGCCTTTTCTTCTTGGCTACTTTGAGCCATACTATTGCTCAAAAATACTTTTACGCAGGCTAAAGTAACAATGACTACTAAAACGATACCGATCTTTTTTAGATCGAGTTTATCAATAAAAGCATGTACCTTTTGAGGTATCAAATCTGGTTTCTTGCTCGCAGCAAACTCGTAAGCAATTGCGATCAAAGTAATGGCGAAAAAGCTTTTTGCTACTTCGAGAATTGCATCTCCATAGGTGCTTATATTTAAAAAAGACAGCAGTGTAAGTAACACATACACTAAGGCAAAAGATAGTAGCAGGTGTTGAACGAGTTTAAAATTCGCTTTTTTAGCTAGCAAATACGGAATGCCCACAAAAAGGAATAAACCAATCAGCAGATCTGATAAACTACTAAATGAATTAATTTTTTGGTTACACCAAATGCTTAATAAAATGATAACTATTGCGAATACATAATCACTAGTTATAAGTCGAATCGCCTTATTATTCTCGTCTCGAACTTGATCTAAATGCTTTTTAATAAAAGGGAGCTCCATATCTACCTTCTTGGCATTCAAAATATTTAGTATTATACGATTTGAAAGTTTTTTTACAAACCATGATGTAGCCCAAGATAAAAGCCTTGGATTAATGTTATTCTCAACCAAAATAGGGTTTAAAATCGAATTTGAAGTATTTAATGATATTGCATTACTTTCAGCTTTTAACTTAAGAAATGACTGAGCATCAATAGTCTGAATAGATGTTTTACTCAATGATTTGGAGATTGATCTAAGTAAGTAGGTAAGATAAACCATCAGTGTAACCCTATTTATATAGGTGACCCTCCTTGTGTAGTAATAAAGTTTGTATGCCCAGTTATTTTTAGGATCAATCGCACTTTTATCTATTCCACTTTTGGCTTGTTTTGCTTCAGCTGGAATTTGTTTATTCGAAGCTAAATTGGGATCATTTAATTTAATTTTTGTACTGCATGATTTACACGCAACAATAGCCGGAAATTTTGTTATTCTAGCAAAATCTAATTTGAGTTGAGTCTTACAATTGGGGCAGGGTATCACCTTCATTTGATTGGAATTTTCAACTTTCTTATTCTCTGGCATCACTTCATCTTTCTTTGTTGACAATTCCGGTTTTTGAAGCTTATACTTTTGTGAGCACTTTGGGCAGGCTATGGTAAAAACAGCCGACGGTGCTTTATCGTAATCAATTCTCATGGAATGACTACATTTTTGGCATACTAACGTCTTTATCATCGTAAAATAGTTTTAAATTGACTAATAATCATCACTATCAAAATCTCCATCATCATCGGTATCAACCACGTAATCATCAGCAATACCATCTCCATCATAATCAACCGAAACCACGTCAGCTTCTCCATCTCCATCCGTATCATATACCACCGTATCTGCTACACCATCACCATCGGTATCGTAAGCTATTGTATCAGCTAAACCATCATAATTACTATCAAGTACAATGGCGTCCGTGTCACCATCTGCATCGGTGTCAATAAAAACTGCATCTAGTTGACCATCGTGATTTGTATCAAAAGCGTTTGATTCATAAATGCCGTCATTATTTAAATCAATGTTTGTTTTTTTCATTTTAAAAAATTAATTTATGAATAATAAATGTTCAGAATGTAGTTCCAAATGTATCATAATGACTATAAGTTAGTCAAAAGAATTAGGTGATTTAGGTTATTCACCTATTTAAAAATTTATAAAAAGAAAAATAATTAGCGAGTAAAATCGAATGAATAGGGCTATATGTAGCCTTTTAAAGCTTTCATCGCTTCGCTAGTTAAAGCATATCTACTTAGTCGTTTATCTTCGGGAGAAGGGTTACGATCAATCGCTTTTTTAATTTTGAAATAAACTTGAATTTTCTGATTGATTTGCGCAATGGTATTTAAGCGAATTCGGCGTTGGTTTTCTAAGCTTTTAGTTGATAAGCCTAAAAGATCATTTACCTCAACTGTAGAGAGAAAGCTATCACCACTAAGCGCCATTAAGGCCTGTAAAAAAACCTTTTCTTGTTCGTCAAAACTGAGCTCTTTTACTTTTTTGGCTCGTTTAATATACCATAACAAACTTATCAATAAAATAAATGCTAAAAGAGCTACTGCATAAGGTATCCAATGTGGTTTTTCGATGTAAAACGGACCTAGATATTTTGCTTTAGACTGGATATCTTTAATAGATAGCTTACTTAAAGGACCATTTTCTAAATCCCAGTAAGAATAAATCATGTCACCTGAAACGAGCCTATACTCCCCGCCCTGAAACTGCTCCTTACTGCTCTTGTAAACAAATACAGCATTTTTTACTGGATCAATTACATATACCTTTTCTCTAGAAAACTGCACAAAAAAATTCCCATTCCACGCCAACTCACGACTTGGCTGTTTGAGCAATTCGGGATTGATTTCTCCTAGCAATTGCCAAGTATTGTTTTTAAAATCGTATGCATAGATATCAGGATTGATACTTAAAGAAACATTTTCTAAAAATTTTCCCTCTTCAGAACCACCTGTATAAAATTTATCAGCTGCTTTAGCATAACCTTGATATCCATCAAAAATAGTCTCCGGACCAGAGTTTTTAGGCCTTATAGCTTGCCACTCTAAGGTATTTTTATCAAAATAAGTAATGGCTTTGCTGTAAGCCCAAAAACCTACACC
>CANHHZ010000173.1 GCA_947460275.1 Sphingobacteriaceae bacterium
CCAGGTAGGGTAAATACCACACCTGCCGCTATTGATTCGCCAGCAGAGCCCGTAGTTTGGATAATGTTGTTCTCTAGAATGGTAGTTTTAAAGAATTTCTTACCCAAAGTAATGGCTAAAACAGCAATTGGGATAGATGCAGATACTGTTAATCCTGCCTTAAGCGCTAGATAAACAGTGGCGGCGCCAAAAATAATTCCCGCAATACAGCCCAATAAAATAGATTTTAAGGTAAATTCTGCAACTTTACTGTCGGCAGATACAAAGGGTTTAAATTCAGGTTTGCTCATTTTAAAGTTTAAAGTTGAAAGTATAAAGTTATAAGTTTTACGTTCTAAGTCATAAGTATTACGCTGTAAGTTTGAAGTTATATACATAAAGTATTCAGTCTTATGTCTCAAATCTCATATCTCGCATCTTTTTACCATCTTTGAAAAATGAAAAATAAAGCCATATTTTTAGATAGGGATGGTGTTTTAAACAAAGAACTGTACGACTATATTTGTAGAGTCGAAGATTTTGAAGTGTTAACCTATCAAATTGCGCCTTTAAAAAGATTGTATGATGAAGGTTATTTATTGGTTGTAATTACCAACCAAGGCGGAATTGCCTTAAAAAGATATACAGAAGAAACATTGGCCACCATGCACCGCATTTTATTCGATGCTTTTGAACAAAAAGGGGCAAAAATTACGCAGGCCTATTATTGTCCTCATCACCCAACGGTAAACGAGCCATGTGCTTGTCGCAAGCCTTTATCCGGAATGTTAATGGAAGCCATTGCCGCTCACCACATAGATCCAAGTTTATCTGTAATGATTGGCGATAAACCTAGAGATGTTGAGGCCGCTAATGGAGCAGGAGTGAAGGGTATTTTAATAGAACCAGATCAGCAAATTGACTACGATTTAGTAAAGCAAATATTAGCTGATTAATGATTTAAACTTAAAAAGCCCCAAATTGCTTCGGGGCTTTTTAAGTATATTTCAGTTTTGTATTTAAGAGTTATTTACCCGCTGCTTTCGCGTGATCGGCCAAGAAAGTAGCCAAACCACTATCTGTAAGCGGATGTTTCAATAAAGCGGTAATTGCAGCCAAAGGAGCAGTAATTACATCGGCACCAAGTTTAGCACAAGCTACAATATGTAATGGTCCACGTATAGAAGCGGCCAATATTTGGGTTGGGTAACCATAGTTATCAAATATCAAACGAATATCTTCTATCAATTGTAAGCCATCAGTAGAAATATCATCTAAACGACCTAAAAATGGAGAAACATAAGTTGCCCCAGCTTTTGCAGCCAATAAAGCCTGTCCTGCAGAAAATATCAATGTACAATTGGTTCTAATGCCTTTGCCCGAAAAATATTTAATGGCTTTGATACCCTCTTTAATCATGGGTACTTTTACTACAATTTTAGGGTTAAGGGCAGCCAAGGCTTCACCTTCCTTTACCATACCCTCAAAATCAGTAGCAATAACTTCTGCGCTTACATTGTCGTCTACAATATCGCAAATGGTTTTGTAATGTGCAATTACACTTGCATCGCCAGAAATACCTTCCTTGGCCATTAAGCTAGGATTGGTGGTTACACCATCTAAAATACCTAAATCTTGCGCTTCTTTAATTTGAGCTAGGTTTGCAGTATCAATAAAAAATTTCATAATTATAAATGCTAAACAATAAATCAGTTCACGAACCCTGAAGAATATACATCCCCCTTCAGGGGACTAGGGGAAAAGAAAAAATGGGCAAGCACCTTTTATCGCACCGCTACAACCTTCTACCCTTGCTGCGTTCCCACCCTGGGGGATTTGAAGGGAGCTGGTCGTAAAAGACTTGCCCGGCACAAAGGTAACAAAAGGACTGGTTTTACAAAAGAAAAATACTAAAATTTAGGTTTGCTGGTGTGATGAGGTCTTTATCAGGCATTTAAATTTGATGAGTTGCCATCCATCTTAAACCTTAATAGCTCAAATAAAAGCCGCGGCCAGGATCTTCCAATCTATAATCCTTCTAAATTATTTGAACATACTGAAAAATGTTTTCTTATTCCGATATTAGAAGTGCTTATTAATAACGCTGATATGTCTGAAATTGAAAACGAACCCCATGGGGATACCCGTAGAGAGTTTTTAAAGAAAAGCTCCTTGTTTACAGCACTTTCTTTAACACCGCTTGCGGTTTTAAAAGCTGCCGAAAACAAAGTTGATGAACGTTTTGCCGAAATGTTCGAAAAAATCCCGCTTAACCTAAAAGTAAACAATAAGCCCTATCAATTAAGTGTAGAGCCAAGGGTTACACTTTTAGATTTGCTACGCGAACAATTGCACCTTACAGGCACTAAAAAAGGTTGCGACCATGGCCAATGCGGCGCCTGTACGGTACATGTAGATGGGCAAAGGGTAAATGCTTGTTTAAGCTTAGCGGTAACAAATGAAGGTAAAAACATTACAACTATCGAAGGTTTAGCCAGCGGCGAGGAATTGCACCCTATGCAAGCTGCATTTATCAAACACGATGGTTTTCAGTGTGGTTATTGCACGCCCGGACAAATCATGAGTGCTGTAGCCTGCATTCGCGAAGGACATGCCAACTCTAAAGATGAAATAAGAGAATACATGAGCGGAAATATCTGTCGTTGTGGTGCTTATCCTAATATAGTTGATGCAATACAAGAGGTAAAAGAAAAGGGAGAAAAGCGATGATTAATTTTAGATATATAAGAACCACGGCCTTAAAAACGGCATTGGGTTTAATCAATAAAGAAAAGCAGTCGACTTTTATTGCTGGTGGAACCAACTTGGTCGATTTGATGAAAAAAGGAGTAACAACTCCCGAAAAGTTAATTGACATTAGCAATTTACCTCTTAAAGAAATACAACTCAACAACAATGTTTTACAAATCGGAGCTTTAACTTCTAATTCAGCCGTTGCCGAAAACGCCGTGGTAAAAGCTAAGTTTCCTTTGTTAACCATGGCCATCAATGCAGGTGCATCGGCGCAATTAAGAAATATGGCTACCGTTGGCGGAAACATGATGCAACGCACTCGCTGTCCGTATTTTTACGACATCACTATGCCTTGCAATAAACGCCAACCCAATAGTGGTTGTGCTGCCATTGGCGGATTTAATAGGATGCACGCCATATTTGGCACCTCAGAAACTTGCATCGCAGTACATCCAAGTGATATGTGTGTGGGTTTGGCAGCGCTTGATGCAAAGGTTCGCATTGCTGGGGCCAAGGGCGAAAGAACTATCAATTTTACAGATTTCCATCGCTTGCCAGGAGATACTCCCGAAAAAGATAACCATTTACAAAAAGGCGAATTGATCTTAGGAATTGAAATTCCTTCCAATAATTTCAATAAAAACTTTCATTACCTAAAAATTAGAGACCGCAGTTCTTATGCTTTTGCCCTTGTTTCGGTAGCCGCTGCGCTGGATATCAAAGGGGGAATTATTACTGAAGTGCGCTTAGCGATGGGTGGGGTAGCACACAAACCTTGGCGCTTGATTCAGGCCGAAAGCTTTTTAAAAGGAAAAGCTGCCACAAAAGCCAATTTTGAACAAGCCGCTAAAATGGAAATGAACACCGCTAAAAGCTTCGGCGAAAACGATTTTAAATTGAAGATGGTTCCAAATGCAATCATCGAGGCACTTACCTTAGCTAAAGACAAAGCCTAACATGAAAGATTTATTTTTGATTGACGAAAACGACCGTGTAGACGGTGTAGATAAGGTTACAGGAAAGGCAAAATATTTTGCTGAATATCAATTACCGGGCCTAACCTATGGCGTTTTGGTAACCAGTACCATCACTAAAGGAAAAATTACAGCTATTGATAGCAAAGCAGCCAGCAATGCCCCTGGAGTTTTAGCGGTATTATCGCATTTAAATAAACCTTCGGTACCAGCTTACGAACAAGAAGGAGGCGCTAAGCTGAAGATTTTTTATACCGACGAAATTCATTTCAACGGACAACCCATTGCACTTGTGGTGGCCGATACTTTTGAGCGAGCCACTTATGCAGCAACATTGGTAAAGGTAAGTTACAACGAAGCTATATTCAATACCAATTTTGAGGCCAGCGTAATGGATAGTCAAGCTAAAAAATTGCAAGGGCAACCGCCTTACAAAAGAGGCATAGAAAATGTATACAAAACTGCCGATGTTCAGGTAGAACAAGTTTATACCATTCCAATAGAAACACATAACCCAATGGAATTGCATGGTATCATTGCCGATTGGAAAGCAGATGATAAACTTACGGTATACGCCAAAACACAAGGCGTAAAATCTACTCAAAATACCTTAGCAAATACTTTTAAAATTCCGGCCGAAAATATTCAGGTAAATTCAGAATTTGTAGGTGGCGGTTTTGGAATGGCCTTAAGAACTTGGCCTTTAGAAATTGCCACAGTAATGGCCTCAAAGCAACTCAAAAAACCTGTTAAATTGGTCATTACCCGCAATCAAATGTTTACTATGGTAGGTAATCGACCGGCAGCTTACCAAAAAATTGGATTAGGAGCCACCAAAGAAGGAAAAATTACAGGAATTTCGCATACCGCTTTTGGTC
>CANHHZ010000174.1 GCA_947460275.1 Sphingobacteriaceae bacterium
ATTGGGCTATGAGCAATACATGGTTAAAGTTAGAAATCTGTGAAACTGAAAAAGATGTTGTTGAGTTTAAAGCTTATTACCAAAACGGACTAAAAAAATATGTACACCATGAGCGTTCTGTTTTTAAGCAACAGAACGGTATTTGGTATTATTTTAGCGGTACTTATTTCTAGCTTTTAGCCGTTTTTTCTTTTTTAACTGCCTTTGGTTTTGTCTCCGTATCTGCTTTTTTGGTAGCTACTTTTTTGGTTTTTTTAACCTCTGCAACAACTTCTTCCACTTCAATAACTTTCTTTTTGGTTGTTTTTGCTTTAGCTACAGTAGTTTCGGTTACTGGCAATGCTTTCTTGGTAGCTGGCTTTTTTGCTTTAGGGGATGCGATTTCAGGTGCTGCTGCTTTTACAGCAGGGGCAACAACTTGCTCAGCTTGCTTTTGTAAAAAAGAATGTAAAATTTGCTTCAAGTAAAGCTCTGGCTTAGGCATGTTAATTACAGTTCCAGGTTCTTTGTCTTGCGATTGTTTAATGTAAGTCGACTTAATTTTACCCCAATCTTTTGAGTAGAGTTTAATAAACATGCTTACAAAATCTTCATCTGTATATTTTTTAGGCAACCTGCCCAACACTACTTGCAATTTTTCTTCTTTTCTATTTAATACCGCCATTTTAGCTTTAGTTTTTGCAAAGGTATCAAATATTAAGCTAGCGTTTGTTATCTTTACGTTTTAGTTAAAAATTATACGATTTTGGCCAAAACAAAACAGACAGAAACCCCATTAATGCAGCAGTACAATACCATCAAGGCTAAATACCCTGGTGCCCTGCTCTTATTTAGGGTAGGAGATTTTTATGAAACTTTTGGCGAAGACGCAATTAAAACTTCCCAAATTTTAGGAATTGTACTTACCAAGCGTGGTACAGGTCCAAACGGTGCGTTAGAATTGGCAGGCTTTCCGCATCATTCCTTAGAAAATTATTTGTCTAAATTGGTTAGGGCCGGACAAAGGGTAGCCATCTGCGACCAGCTAGAAGATCCTAAAACAACTAAAACTATTGTTAAGCGTGGTGTTACCGAGTTGGTTACCCCTGGCGTGGCCTATAACGACAATATTTTAAGTCAGAAAGCAAATAACTATTTAGCCGCTGTTTTTTTTGATAAACAAAATTTGGGCGTCGCTTTTTGTGATATTTCTACTGGAGAATTTTTTGTAGCGCAAGGCAATGCCGAATATATTGATAAGCTTTTGCAGGGTTTTAAACCTACAGAAGTTGTTTTTCAGAAAAGTAAACGACAAGAGTTTTTAGCACTATTTGGCGATAAATTTTATACTTATCCTATTGATGATTGGGCCTTTACAAGTGATTATGCCCATGAAATATTAACCAAACATTTTGAGGTCAACTCGCTCAAAGGCTTTGGGGTAGATAAATTGCAAGCTGGTATTGTGGCTGCGGGTGTGGTTTTGTACTATTTGGGAGAAACAGAACACCGCAATTTGCAACATATTTCTTCAATTTCTAGATTAGAAGAAGACAGTTACATGTGGTTAGACCGTTTTACCATTAGAAACTTGGAACTGGTCTCAACAGCAAACGACAATGCGGTAACCCTTTTTGATGTGCTCGATCAAACGTGTACGCCAATGGGAGCTAGGATGCTTCATAAGTGGATTATTATGCCTTTGAAAGAATTGAAGCCTATCCAAGAACGATTGGGTATGGTGGAATACTTGGTAAACCATGATGATCTCTTACAGAATTTTTTAACTCACATCAAGCCTATTGGCGATTTAGAACGTTTAATTTCTAAAGTTGGTTTGCAAAAAGCTGGCCCAAGGGAGTTGTTGCAGTTGAAAAGAGCGCTTGTGCATATCCAAGAAGTTAAAAACTTAGCCGAGCAAACCGAAAATCCATTTTTAATGGTATTGGCTTCTCAACTCAATCCTTGTTTAAGTATTAAGGATAAATTAGAAAGGGAATTACAAGCCGATCCTCCAGCTTTGTTGGTCAAAGGAAATGTCATTGCCGATGGGATTGATGAAGAATTAGACCGCCTTCGTAAAATCGCCTTTGGCGGAAAAGAATATTTAGTAGAAATACAAAAGCGTGAGGCGGCTACCACAGGTATTCCATCCTTAAAAATAGCCTTTAACAACGTTTTTGGCTATTATTTAGAAGTTACGCATACCCACAAAGATAAAGTACCTGAAACTTGGATACGCAAACAAACTTTAGTAAATGCCGAACGCTACATTACGCCAGAGCTAAAGGAATATGAAGATCAAATTCTTGGTGCAGAAGAAAAAATACAAGCCATTGAAGTGCGCTTGTACAACGAATTAATGTATCAGGTTTCGCATTACATCAAACCTATTCAATTAAATGCTTTTTTAATTGCGCAATTAGATGTGTTGATGTGTTTTGCGCAATTGGCTGTGAAAAACCATTATGTAAAGCCCGAACTTAATACCACAAAAGAGTTAGATATCAAGGGCGGAAGGCATCCTGTCATAGAAAAAAAATTGCCAATTGGTATAGAATACATCACCAATGATGTGTATTTGGAAAACGATAGCCAGCAAATCATCATCATTACAGGGCCAAACATGTCGGGTAAATCGGCTATTTTACGTCAAACGGCACTGATCGTGCTTATGGCGCAGATGGGTTGTTTTGTGCCTGCCAAGGCCGTTAAAATTGGTTTGGTAGATAAAATTTTCACCCGTGTTGGGGCTTCGGATAATTTATCGAGTGGCGAAAGTACATTTATGGTCGAAATGAATGAAACGGCCAGCATTTTAAATAACATTTCGGACAGGAGTTTGATCTTGTTAGATGAAATTGGCCGTGGAACAAGTACTTACGATGGAATTTCTATAGCTTGGGCCATTGCCGAGTATTTGCATGAGCACCCAACAGCACGACCAAAAACTTTATTTGCAACGCATTATCACGAGTTGAACGAGCTTGAAAACACCATGTCGCGTATCAAAAACTATAATGTTACCGTTAAAGAAATGAGCAACAAGGTAATTTTCTTGCGTAAATTGGTGCCAGGTGGTAGCGAGCATAGCTTTGGTATACATGTGGCTAAAATGGCGGGTATGCCGGCAAAGTTAATTAACCGATCGAACGAGGTATTAAAACGCTTAGAAATAGACAGAACCGAAGGACAAAGCATCAAAGACAGTATCAAAAAAGTGCAAAAGCAGGCCTATCAATTGCAAATGTTTGCCATAGATGATCCTGTTTTGGTGAAAATTAGAGATACCTTAAATAACTTAGATGTAAATACCTTAACCCCGGTTGAAGCACTTTTAAAATTAGACGAAATACAACGGTTGATTAAGAATTAGTAGCAAGTAGCAAGATGGAGTTGATAAATAACAAACCGTATGCCTTAAACCTCAGCCCTTTAAAATATGGGCTGTTTTTACTTATGCTATTTTTTGCTTCGTGTGGGGTTAGAAAAAATACAGTTTCCACCACCAATGCTGCTAAGGCTGCTGAGGCCATGGCGAATTTAAAAAGCAAAGATTTGTACCATTTCATCACAGATTGGGTTGGAGTGAAATATAAATTGGGAGGTTTAGACAAAGAAGGGATAGACTGCTCTGGATTTGCACTGTTATTGCAAAAAGACATTTACAGACAAACTTTGCCACGCCGTTCTAAAGATCAGGCCGAAGTGATTAAAGAAAAAAGTTTGTCGGATTTGAAAGAGGGGGATTTGATTTTTTTCTCTTTTGGTAAACAAGAAGTGGATCATGTTGGGGTTTATCTTAATCATAGCTTTTTTGTACATGCCTCAACCACACGCGGAGTAGTGGTTGATAACTTGTCGCTTCCCGCTTACCAAAATGCAATAGTAAAAACAGGAAGCTTAAAATAACAAGATGAAATATATTTTTACACTAGGCTTTATCATCGCAACAATTACTTTAAATGCACAAGTTAAAGTGTTGTCATTAAAAGAGTTAAATAAAAGAATTTCTAACGGAAAAGACACTACCTACGTAGTAAATTTATGGGCTACATGGTGTGCGCCTTGCGTAGAAGAACTCCCAAATTTTGATCGCCTACACAAAGAGAATTTAACTCAACCTGTAAAGGTCATTTTGCTGAGTTTAGATTTTAAATCTAAATTAATGTCAGATCTTATTCCTTTTGCGATTAAACATCAATTAACTTCCGAAACCTATGTAATTGATGAGCCAAATCAACAAACTTTTAGGAAAGTAATGCATAAAGATTGGACAGGCGTTATTCCTACCACTTTATTTATCAATACCAAAAAGAAAATTAAAGTACTTTACGAAAAGCCCTTTACTTATCCAGAGTTAAATCAAGCCTTAACCGATTTAAAGTAACCCTATTTGAGCATAAAAACACAAAAGAAAACGACAGCCCATAAATAATTGTTACTTTTGAAAAAAAAGGAAACTAGCAATAACAATGTCGGCACCACATAAAGACTCTTTTTGGACTAAATACAAGCATTTTGCGCTTACAGAAATGATCATGTATTTAATTATGGTGATTGGTATAGGATTAGGTATTTTCTTTTTAACTTAATTAGA
>CANHHZ010000175.1 GCA_947460275.1 Sphingobacteriaceae bacterium
TAAATTTTTTGGAAAAGTAATGCGTTTACAGCAATCAGGTCATATTTTTAATATTTGCTCGATAGCAAGTACACAAGCAATAGAAAATGCAGGGAGTTATAGTGTAACAAAAGCCGCAATGTTAAGTCTAAATCACGTATTGCGCAAAGAATTAGCACCATACAACGTCAAAGTTACGGCAATTTTACCAGGCGCCACTCGCACTGAATCTTGGAAAGGCACAACAATTCCCTCAGAAAAGTTTGTACAATCTGATGATATTGCCGATTTACTTTACGCAGCTTTAAATTTAAGTAGCGCTGCAAACGTTGATGAGTTAATTGTGAAGCCTATAATTTTTTAAATTGACGAGAGGAACTGTTATGGAAAAGAAATTATTTAGAAATGAACATGATAAAGTTATTGCAGGTATTGCATCTGGTTTAGCCACCTATTTACAAGTTGATGTAACCATTGTTAGGTTATTGTTTATCTTATCAACGCTTTTTTTAGCTGGAGCTGGCTTGGTTGCTTATATCGTAATGTGGATTATCGTTCCATCTACCGCAGATTCGTTTGTGAATTTTGACAAATTTAAAGAGTATGACCAAAAGCCCGATCCGAGTACCATGTTTAATTACCCAAATGCTTTTAGTAACCCAGCAAACACCCAGCAAACCAAGTGGAATACACCAAATTCTGACTCTTCGGTTGGCCAAAGTGTAAACGAAAATATAAATAAAATGAAAAACAACAATCAAAAAGGGCGTACAATCACAGGGCTTGTCTTGTTGTTGTTAGGCATTTATTTTTTACTAAGGCAGTTTGATTTAATTCCTCATTGGTTTAATATTTTTAAGATTTATAAACTTTGGCCATTAGCAATTATTGGCGTAGGAATAAGCTTAATTCTTAAAAATAAACAAAAAAATGAATGGGAAGAGTTTAAAAAAAATACAGAAGCAGCTCAAAATAGCTCAACATTTACAGACACTCAAACTACTGTTGACCCCGAAAAAGATACTACAACGCCTAATGTTTAACAAATAATTTTATAATTATGAGAATAGATCGAATAATATGGGGAGTATTGCTACTTTTTATAGGCACTATATTTTTGTTAGAGAATTTTGATATCATTGATTTTTATTGGAGCGCTATTTGGCGTTTTTGGCCAGTTTTGCTCATCATATTGGGAATAAATTTTTTGTTCAATTCAAAAAATTCTCAAACAGGTAATATTATATCCTTGGGCATATTAATTGTAACACTTTCTGTACTTTTTGTCTTTGGACAAAAAGAGCCTAAAACAGAAGATAGAGATGATTTTGAACTAAATATGGATGTAGATGACGACCCTGAAATAGACACAAATACACGGGTTAATTTTTCAGCACCATTTTTAAGTACGGATAGTACAAAAAAAACAATATTGAATTTAACTGGCGGTGGAGTTTCTTTTAATTTAAATGGAAATACCGACAGTTTAATTTTTGCAACTGTAGAGAAAAATAAATCGGGATTTGCTTTAACCAAACTTTCTACTGATGGTTTAAACACACTTTCTTTTAAAATGCAAAAAAGCCGTAGCCGTTGGTCGGGTAAAAGCAATAATGTAAATCTAAAGTTGAACACTTTTCCTATTTGGGAAATGAATTTGAAAATGGGCGCTGGCGAAATTGATTTCGACCTTTCTCCTTACAAATTAAGAACATTGAATTTTGATGGGGGTGCGGCAAGCGTAACCTTAAAATTAGGTAGTTTACTTCCGGTAACCGACGTAAATGTAAAAACCGGAATGGCAGACATCAATGTAGAAGTGCCAACTGAAGTTGGGTGTCGTATAAAAACCAAAACAGGCCTCTCAAATAAAGATTTTAACGGATTTATACAAACAAGTGAGGGCTTTTATGAAACCCCAAATTATAAAACAGCTGCAAAAAAAATATTAATCAATTTTGATGGCGGCTTAAGTAATTTTGAGGTAAATCGGTATTGATCTTTTCGCTTCTAGTGCATTATAGGTTTTATTAACACATGTCAGTATACACCATAGTCACCAATGGCAAGCCAAATGGTCCTTACACTTTAGCACAATTGAAAATGCTAAATGTAACGACTGATACTTTTGTAAAAAAACAAGGTATGGACGATTACAAAGAAGCGCACGAATTTGAAGAATTGCGTGAACTCTTTGGTTTTACCTTTCAACAAGCTTTACCTCAATATTTTGCAGCTTTCGATCAGCGATTGCTAGCTTCTGCTATCGATTTTTTTATTTTAATGGTAGCTTATGTTTTTGTAGTGCTTTTGCTCTTTGTTTTTATTGATGATAAAACACTACGCATTTCTACCGCTTTAGCACTTTTGCCTTTGGTACCCATCGCCAAATTAATTTATGGCAGCATAGCGGAAGCTTCTGATAAACAGGCTACTATTGGCAAACGCTTATTGGATATCAAAGTTACAGATATGTTGGGCAATCGTATGTCTTTAAGTGCAGCTATTGGTAGAAATTTAGCTAAAATATTTTCTGTTTTGCCACTATTTTTTGGTTATTTGTTCAGTTTTTTAAATAAAAAACAGCAATGTTTTCACGATGTAATGGCTGGTGCTTTAGTCATTAAACAGCGATTAATTTAATTCTTACATTTTTTCAACACTACATATTTTCATCCTTTCAACTGTATAATGTATATTTGCTCAACATGCAAAAAATGGCTAAATCTTTCTCGTTAGAAGGCGGTTATTGTAACAGTTTAACCCAGTATTCTCGATATTTAACCCGTGAAGTACAAATAGGAAACATCCCTATGGGTGGCTTAAATCCTATTCGTATTCAATCCATGACTACTACTGATACCATGGATACTTTAGCTACTGTTGAGCAAACTATTAGAATGGTTGAGGCTGGCTGCGAATACGTGCGTATTACTGCGCCTAGTATTAAAGAGGCAGAAAATTTAGCCAATATTAAAAAAGAATTGCTTCGTCGGGGTTATGATGTTCCATTAGTGGCAGACATACATTTTACACCAAATGCTGCCGAAACAGCTGCCCGAATTGTAGAAAAAGTTCGTGTAAATCCGGGTAATTATGCCGATAAAAAACGTTTTGAAAATATAGATTATACAGCCGATGCTTATCAAGCAGAATTAGAACGTATTTATAAAAAATTTACTCCTTTAGTTAAAATTTGCAAAGAATATGGCACGGCAATGCGTATTGGCACAAATCATGGCTCTTTGTCCGACAGAATTATGAGTCATTATGGCGATACGCCTAGAGGAATGGTTGAGTCGGCTATGGAGTTTATCCGCATGTGCGAAGCTCAAAACTATTACAACTTGGTAGTTTCGATGAAAGCTAGCAATACACAAGTAATGGTTCAGGCTTACAGATTGCTTGTAGAAACCATGGCCAAAGAAGGAATGAACTATCCTTTGCACTTAGGGGTTACCGAAGCAGGCGATGGTGAAGATGGGCGTATTAAATCGGCAGTTGGCATAGGTACTTTATTAGCCGACGGATTAGGCGATACAATTCGCGTTTCTTTAACAGAAGATCCAGAGTTTGAAGCGCCAGTTGCTAAGGCTTTGGCAGCGAGGTATGAAAGAAAACTCCCATCAAAACCAGAAAATGAAAAAATCACAGTCAAATCTTTATTTACTGCTCAAAACTTAACCTACAATCCTTACCAGTATGGGCGCAGATCTACCAATGCGGTACACCAAATTGGAGGTGCTTTTCATCCGGTGGTAATGGTTGATGTAAGTGCTCAAAATCTTAAAGATCCTTATTTTTTAAGCCAATTAGGTTACAATTATAGCGCAGCTTTAGACAAGTACAATTTAACAGATCAAGCCTGTGATTTGGTTTATCTTGGAGACAGCTTGCCCTCTTTTTCTTTTCCAGGTAACTTGAAGCAAGTTTATAATTTTGACACTTGGGCACTATTAAAAGATAAAACAAATTGTTATCCACTATTTAATTTAAATAATTACCAGTCATTAGACAGCCTGCCTTTAAATTTTTTAAGCATCAATGCTGATGATTTTAATTTGGCAAATCTTCCTAATTTACAACCACAAACAGTAATTATTCTAGAAACTGGTCAGCATGTGGGCGTACAATTACAGCGTTTATTTTTTGTTTCCTTGCAACAGCAAAATATTAAAGTACCGGTAATTATTAGAAGGGCCTACCCAGGCATAAATGCAGATGAATTTATGTTAGATTCAGCAAGCGATATGGGTGCTTTGCTCACCGATGGATTTGGCGATGGAGTTTGGATTGAGGCACCGCAAAGTATTGCTTTACCTTTATTAAACAGTACCAGTTTTGGTATTTTGCAAGCTACCCGTACCCGTATCAGTAAAACTGAGTATATTTCTTGTCCTAGCTGCGGACGAACATTGTTTGATTTGCAAGAAACTACGCAATACATTAGGTCAAAAACAGACCATCTAAAAGGTATAAAAATTGCAATTATGGGTTGCATTGTAAATGGTCCTGGTGAAATGGCCGATGCAGATTATGGCTATGTTGGCACTGGACCGGGTAAAATAACCCTATACAGAGGCAAAGAAGTAGTTAA
>CANHHZ010000176.1 GCA_947460275.1 Sphingobacteriaceae bacterium
AAATAAGTAGGTAGTTGTTGTTCGCAAAGTTCAACTAGGTGAGAAGAGTTACTACTATTGTAGCCCCCAATAACAATGGCTAAATTGGCCTCGGTATCAAGCATGCCTTTAACAGCAGTTTGATTGTCACTTGTCGCGTAACAAAGTGTGTCTCTAGTGTCCGCAAAGTGCTTTGCAATGGTATCGTCCGTTAATTGATAAAATTCCTTGATAGCAGCCTTTAAATATTCAGAAATGGCTTGTGTATCTGATGCTAGCTGAGTGGTTTGATTGACTACCCCAATTTTTGCTAGATCTTTGGTGATGTCAAAATTAGCAGAGTGTCTGCCTTCAAATTCTTTGTAAAATAGTTCGGCTTCTTTTTCGCCAGTTATGTATTTAGCAAGTGCAACTGTTTCTTCCATATCATTTACCACAACTGTTGGGGTGTGATATGATGCATGGGAAAAAGTAGCCCTGGTTTCTTCGTGTTTAGGTTTGCCATGTACAACAATACTATACCCTTTTTGTGCTATCTGTTCAGATCTGTTCCAAACCTTTTCTACAAATGGGCAAGTGGTATTGTATTTTTCTGTTACAATTCCTTTAGCTGCTAATGTGGCTTCCATGTCTAGCGTGGTGCCAAATGCTGGAATAATAACAATGTCTTCTTTTGTTAGTGTATTGAGTGGAATCAAAAACTTTCCATGGGTATCCTGTAAAAACTTCACGCCTCTTGCTAGTAAATCTTCATTTACTTGGGGGTTATGTATCATTTCACTTAATAAGAAAATCCTTTTTCCTGGGTTTTCGTCGATGGTTCTAAAAGCGATTTCTATGGCATTTTCTACGCCATAACAAAATCCAAAATGTCTGGCTAAATAAATGTGTAGATCCCCCAGTTTTAATAAAGTTGGGGTAAAATCCTTTTTAAGTTTATCCTCATCTTTTCGGAACTGTTTGATGGCACTTATAAGACTGCTTCTATAGCCAGTAGGAACGTTAAACTGCTTCATGTTGCAAAGATAGGGGCATCTGAGAACCTGAAATAACAATCTGGGGGTAAACTTAAGGCTTTGAGTGTTACCTTTGCGCAATGCATTATGTATCTGTAGAGGGGCTTACAAAAAGTTACGGGATTAACCCGCTTTTCAATAATATTTCCTTTAATATCAATGAGGGTGATAAAATTGCCTTAATAGCCCGTAACGGGGTGGGTAAGTCTACACTTTTGAAAATCTTAGCGGGTCAGGAAACGCCTGATAGTGGAAAGTTTTGGATCAATAAAGAAGTAACTGTGGCCCTTTTTGAACAGGACCCGGCTTTTGATGAGGATAAAACCATTGTTGAAAATATATTTAAAGCCAATCATCCAATTATTAAGGCCATTCAAAAATACGAATTGGCCATGGAGACTGAAGATGGTATGCTCATTTCAGATAGTATCATGGAAATGGATGATTTGGGAGCTTGGGATTTTGAAGCTAAAGTCAAGCAAATTTTAGGTAAGTTAAATATCCATCAGCTTCAAAAAAAGGTAAACGAATTAAGTGGCGGTCAGCGAAAAAGAGTAGCGCTTGCAAAAACGCTCATTGACATTGGCTTTGAGCATCAGCATACACTACTTATGATGGATGAACCTACCAATCACCTCGATGTAGAAATGATTGAGTGGTTAGAGCATTATTTAAATGGCGAAAATATTACACTACTACTTGTAACCCACGACCGTTATTTTTTAGATGCAGTTTGTAATGAGATTTGGGAGCTTGAAAGAGAAAATATGTATGTATACAAAGGCGACTATGAATCATATATGGAAAAAAAGGCCGCTCGTATAGATAGTGAGCAGGCTAGCATTGATAAGGCCAGAAACCAATACCGCAAAGAGTTAGAGTGGATGCGAAAGCAACCCAAAGCGCGAACAACCAAGAGTAAAAGTAGGCAAGATAATTTTTATGAAGTGGAGGCAAGGGCCAAGCAAAAAATAGAAGATGCGCAGTTGCAATTAGAAGCTAAAATGAGTAGGCTTGGCGGTAAAATTGTAGAATTAAAAAAAGTAAATAAATCATACGGCGAGCTAGAAATTTTAAAAGGGTTTGATTATACTTTTTCAAAAGGGGAAAGAGTTGGTGTGGTTGGGAAAAATGGAATTGGAAAGTCTACCTTCTTAAATATTATTCAAGAACTTGAATCTCCAACAAGTGGGAAGGTGAATGTTGGCGATACGGTTGTGTTTGGTAATTTTTCTCAAACCGGTCTCGATGTAAAAGAAGATTTTAGGGTTATCGAATATGTAAAGTCTTTTGCAGAAAGTTTTCCTTTAGCAAAGGGCGGAAGTATTAGCGCCTCACAATTTTTAGAATTATTTTTATTCCCGCCCGATAAACAGTACACCTATTTGTCGTCACTCAGTGGTGGTGAAAAAAAGAGACTTCATTTATTAACCATCTTATTTAGAAACCCCAACTTTTTAATTCTAGATGAGCCTACCAACGATCTTGACCTTCCAACGCTTGCGGTACTTGAAAGCTTTTTAACGGAGTATCAGGGCTGTGTAATGATTGTATCACACGACCGTTATTTTATGGACAGGTTAGTAGATCACTTATTTGTTTTTGAGGGCGGTGGATTTGTTAGAGATTTTCCGGGTAATTATACCCAGTACCGCATTTGGCTGAAAGAGCAAGAAACTGCTAAAACAAATGGTGTCGCTGGAACATCAAAGGCCGTTACTACTATTGAGCCAACTGTTCAAGCGGCTCCTGCTCCTGCAAAAAAGAAAATGACTTTTAAAGAGAAGCACGAGTTTGAAAAATTGGAAAAAGAAATGCCTGCCTTGGAAAAGGAGAAAGAAAAATTAACCACTGCACTCAGTGACGAGACGCTTAATTACGACCAAATAACAGCATTTGCAGATGCGCTTACAAAAGTTACGCAGACTTTGGAAGAAATGGAACTACGCTGGCTGGAGTTGAGTGAGATGGTAGCGTAGCATTCATTTGCTGATAAATATGTACAAGGGTTTTAATTGCATTTTTCCCAGTTTCGCCCATATCGGTGCTAAATTCATTGACGTATAAATCAATGTGTTGGCGCATGATAGCCTCGCTCATTTCTTGTGCGTGACAAGATACATATTCACTAATGATAGGGTAGTTATTAAAAGCATATGCCACACTTTTTGCAATCAATAGGTCCACTTGTTGCATGATGTTTTTTTGGATTCGATTGCTAGCCACAATGCCACCAAGTGCTATTGGACTTTTTGTTTTTGTTTCCCATTCTGCACCTAAATCTGTTATCTTATAAAGTCCTTTTTGTGCGTAGGTGAATCTGTTTTCGTGAATAATCACGCCAGCGTCTACCTCGCCAGATAAAACAGCGGCTTCTATTTCATTAAATACATAAAACGAAATATTTTTAGCTTCTGGGTAAACGTAAGAAAATAGTAAATAAGCAGTTGTGTTTTTGCCCGGAATGGCGATGCGTAAATTGTTCACTTTTTCTGGCGTAATATATGGGTCTTTGCAAATTAAAAGTGGGCCAACGCCAATCCCCATGGCACCTCCGCTATTTAATAGGGTATGGGTATTTAATAACAATGGCAAAACCCCATAGCTAATTTTTGAAAAATCAAATCTATTTTCTAGTGCAAAATTATTAAGTGTTTGAACGTCTTCTAGGTGTACTTCAAAGTCTAAACCCTCTGTATCAATTTTTTTATTAACGATAGCGTCAAATATAAAAGTATCGTTAGGGCAGGGAGAGAAACCAAGAGTAAGCTTCATGACACTATTTATTTAAACTATTTTCTAGTGTAGCTAAATAGGTAAGTACATATGCCTCTAGTTGCTCAATCGATTCTTTAAGCTTCCATTTTGCCTTATTTCTTTCTCCCACATAATTAGATATGGCCCTCATTTGAATATATGGCGTTTTGGTGAGGCTGCCAACATAATGAAGTGCTGCTCCTTCCATACTTTCTAAAACGGGGTTATGAGCTGTAAATATTTCTTTGATTCGTTTAGGCGAGGTTGTAATTTCATTAATGGTTACTCCTACGGCTGTATCTGTTTTTAAAAGATTTACTTTTTTAATACGCTGATTCGTTAGCTTTCTTTTTTTAAAAGGAGCTTCATTCTCTTTTTGTAAACCAGTTTCAAATAAATCTTTAAAAACGCCATTTTCGCGAACGCCTAAATCGGCAATGGATTCTGATGCCACCACCATTACTTTTCCAAGGGGTTCTGATTTAATATAGGAGCCGGCAATACCCATTTGAATAATCAAATCAGGTTGGTGTGCAGTAACAAGTTGCGTGAGCTTAACCCCGGAGGCGAGCATGCCTATGCCGGTTGCATGAAAGCTCAATTTGATTTTGCTTTTTTTAAATAGTTGGCTTGCTTTTTTAGCAGAACCAGCCAATTCTAGGTTAGTGGCAGCTGTTATAATTACCCGCATAGAGTACAAAAATACTCCGATTCTGCCTACCTTTGCCAAAATATTGGTCAGATGGTTTATTTAACAAGACAAGAACATTTTAACGCAGCCCATAAATTA
>CANHHZ010000177.1 GCA_947460275.1 Sphingobacteriaceae bacterium
ATATGGCCTAATGGTTTCTAATGCTTGCTCCACTTGTTCTGTTAAATCCATTTTTCTGTTTTAAAGTATAAAAATAAGAATTTTTTAGCAATTAATCGCTTGACTGTTGTTGATAGAAATTTGTTGCGCAATTTTACCTGCAATTTCGTTAAAAGCGGTTGCTAGGGTACTTTTTGTATCCATAGCAATAGGTTTTCCGCTATCGCCTGCGGCAGTAATACTTTGCACCAATGGTATTTCGCCCAAAAATGGCACTTTAAATTGTTCGGCCAATTCTTTTCCGCCATTTTGTCCAAAAATATAATACTTGTTATTTGGCAGTTCTTCGGGCGTAAAGTAGCTCATGTTTTCTACCACACCCAACACCGGTATGTTTATGCCTGGCATTTTAAACATGGCCAATCCTTTGCGGGTATCGGCCAATGCCACTTGCTGTGGGGTGGTTACAATTACAGCGCCTGCAATTGGAAAACTTTGACTTATGGTGATGTGAATGTCTCCTGTTCCTGGCGGCAAATCAACAATTAAATAATCCAATTCGCCCCAATCGGCATCGTTAAACAACTGTTTGATGGCATTTGAAGCCATAGGGCCACGCCAAGGCACGGGCTGGTCGGGATCAGCAAAAAAGCCTAAAGAGAGCAATTTAATGCCATATTTTTCTATAGGAAGAATTAAAGTCTTTCCGTCTTCTGTTTCTCTAGCACTTGGTTTTGCACCTACCAAGCCAAACATAATAGGCACCGAAGGACCGTAAATATCTGCATCTATTAAGCCTACTTTTGCGCCATTGGCCGCTAAAGTAACTGCCAAATTACTAGAAACAGTAGATTTACCAACGCCTCCCTTACCTGATGACACCAAAATTATATTTTTAATGTCCTTGAGCTGGCTCGTGTCCATAGGCTTGGTTACTTTAGAAGTTACATTGATACTTACCTCGGCATCGGCAGCCACAAAATGTTTAATGGCATTGGTACAAGCATTTTTTAGCATGTCTTTCATTGGGCATGCAGGTGTAGTTAGCTCTAAAGTAAAAGCAATTTGCTTATCTTCAATTTTAACGTCTTTGATCATGTGTAAAGTCACCAAATCTTTCTTTAAATCGGGGTCTTCTACGTTGCGCAAAGCGGATAAAATCTGTTCCTCGGTAATCATCATAGCTCAAAATTAATAAAACATGAGCGTAAATAATTTTCTATCGCCCATTTTATTGTAATTTTAACACGAACTGAGACAAAACTGACAAATGTTTGTCAGTTTGTAGAACTCTGTGCGATAGGTGAAATACAATTAATATCTTCGCACGAAATAAACATTTGCTTTAAAGCGTTTATTTAACAATAATTTTTACATTGGTTTATGCAGCTACCAAAAATTAAGATTCCTAAAAAATACATTAAGATTAGCGCCTGGGTTTTGGGCGTTTTTATCATCACACTCGTTTCATTAGGAGCCATTGCTTATAGCAAAAGAGAGGCTTTGCTTAAAAAAATGATTGCAAAAGCTATAGCAAAAGCCGATAAAGATTACGGCTTGGATGTTAAAATTGGCTCGGCTGGTTTTAGCGGTTTAAGTGCTGTAAACCTTAAAAATGTTACGATAGTGCCTAAAGACAGAGATACCTTATCAAACATTAAAGACCTCACGGTAGGCGTAAAAATATTCCCCCTTTTATTTGGCGATGTAAAATTATCGGAAATCAACTTAAATGAAGGTTCGGTAACCGTAGTATTACGAGATTCGCTGACGAACTTAGACTTCATCCTTAAAAAGAAAAATAAAGACAGCTTAAAGACCAATAAAAAAACAGATTTAAGCGATTTAGCCCACGATTTACTAAACAAGGTGCTGTATAAGGTGCCTGATGATATGGAAATTAAAAACTTTATGGTGCGTTTAAACGACAACGACACGGCTTCTCTTAAGTTTTTGACCACAAGCGCAAATATTGATGATGGCGAATTAAAATCGACTATCGTTGTGAACGATACCGCTGCCAATTGGCATGTAAACGGCATGGTAAAAGCCGGCAAAAAACGTTTCGACATTATGCTATTTGCCGACAATAAAAAAGTTGAACTTCCTTATTTAAACAATAAACTACACGGAAAAGTAAGTTTTGATACCGCTCGAACAAGTATGCAAAGTGCTGCCTTTAGCGGTGGAGATTTTAAAATTTCGGGGTCCTGGGCTATCAAAAATTTATTAATTTCTCAAGCCCGAATTTCGGCTTTGCCTATTGTTGTTGCCGATGCAAAAGTAGATGCAGATATGCTTTTTGGAGAAAATTATGTGTGTTTAGATAGCAGTTCTACAGTTTTTATGAAAAAAACTACCATTCATCCTTACGTTAAATATACTTTGTCGCCCAATAAAATTTACGAGCTTAAGCTTAATGCCGAAGCGCAAGAAGCGCAAGACATTTTCGAGGCTTTTCCACAAGGCATGTTCGAATCGTTGGAAGGGATAAAAGTGCAAGGTAAACTCAAGTACAACTTAAATTTTTACTTGGATAGCAGCCTGCCCGATAGTGTAAAGTTTAACTCGACATTAACTCCATACGATTTAAAAATTTTAAGATGGGGCAAAACTAACTTACAAAAAATTAATGCCGATTTTGTATATACCCCTTACGAATACGGCAAGCCAATGCGCAATATCACCATTGGCCCATCAAACCCTAATTTTACCCATTTGGGCGATATTTCTCCAAACTTTAAAAACGCATTGCTTACTTCAGAAGACCCCTCTTTTTTTAGGCATAAAGGTTTTGTAGAAGAATCCATCCGTAAATCTATTGCAGTAAATTTTAAAGAAAAACGATTTAAACGTGGCGGAAGTACCATTTCTATGCAATTGGTAAAGAATGTTTTTTTAAGCCGCCAAAAAACCTTATCCCGCAAAGCGGAAGAAATATTAATTGTTTGGCTAATCGAAAACAACAAGTTAATTAGCAAACAACGCATGCTAGAGGTTTATTTTAATATTATAGAAATGGGCGAAAACGTGTATGGCATTGGCGAGGCTGCGCATCATTATTTTGGCAAAACACCTGCAGAACTTAGCATTGGCGAAGGCATCTTTTTGGCCAATATTGTGCCTAAACCTAAAGCTGCGCTTTATAAGTTTATGAGCGACGGCAGTTTAAAAGCATACCTCATTCCTTATTTTAACTTTATTGGAGGCACCATGGCCAGAAGGGGATTAACCCCAGCAGACACCACTGGATATGGATTTTATAACGTACGCTTACGCGAAGGATTACGCCAGTATTTACTGCCTGATTCGACAACAATAGACACCAATTTTGTTGATTTTGAAGACGAGCTAATGCCATCAGGCGGAATGCAAGACAAATCAAAAAACTTATTCGACAAGTTGTTTGGAGGCCAAAAAAGAGATTCCATCCCAAAAAACGCTCCTAAAAATGATAGCTTGAAAACAAAAAACAAGGGCGACAAGAAAAAAGCCAGGGAAGGCTCAGGACAATTTTAGGCGATGAACAGCATTAAAATACACGAAAAAGATTTCGAAATCTTTTTGGAAAGCGAAAGCATCAACAAAAGAACACGTTTAATGGGCATCCAACTTAATGTGGATTACGAAAAACGCTGCCCCATATTTATAGGCGTTTTAAACGGTAGTTTTTTGTTCATGGCCGATTTGATAAAGGAAATAGAACTTGATTGCGAGATAGACTTTATTAGGGTTGCATCGTACCATGGCGACAGCAGTACTGGACAAATTAAAGAAGCTTTTGGTTTGCCCAATAATTTAAAAGGCCGTGATGTAATTTTGGTAGAAGACATTGTTGATACGGGCTTAACTGTGCAATACATTTTAGCGCAACTAAGGGCGCAAGAACCCGCCTCGATAAATGTTTGTAGCCTATTGTTTAAACCGGCAGCACTTTTAAAACCCATGCCAGAACTTACCTATGTTGGCTTCGAAATTCCCAATGAGTTTGTAGTGGGTTACGGTTTAGACTACAACGGATTAGGCCGAAATTTAAAGGATATTTACAGAGCGATTTAAGCAGCATCATAGAAATAAACTTAATTTGTAATTTATTTTTACGAATTTTGCAGCTTAATAAACACTAAATTAAATGACTATACATAAAGAAGGATATACCTCAATTGCCTTAACCATTTTCTTCGTCATGGCACTAAATGCCATTGTTGACTATAAATTTGCCGACTTAACTTGGTTACGTTGGCTTGTCTATATTTTATCTTTTGCCTTATTTATTACAGTTTTACAGTTTTTTAGAAACCCGAGCAGGGTTTTTACCACAGGCGAAAATTTGGTAATTTGTCCTGCCGATGGCAAAGTGGTGGTAATTGAAGAAACCGAAGAAGGCGAATATTTTAAAGACAAACGTTTACAGGTTTCCATCTTCATGTCGCCGGTAAACGTACACATTAACCGCAACCCTATATCTGGTGTGGTAAAGTTTTTTAAATATCACCCAGGAAAATATTTGGCTGCTTGGAACCCAAAATCGAG
>CANHHZ010000178.1 GCA_947460275.1 Sphingobacteriaceae bacterium
CACACCTCCAACCATTCACAGAACAAAATTAAAATTTTATTGCGGTATTCTATTAAAATCGTTTTACATTTGAATACTTTAAGTAAAAGCTATAAACAATTCATAATCAACACTAATTATGCCCTATAAAGAAAGAGAGATCAACAAGATGTATTATACCATGGGTGAAGTTACCGAAATGTTTGGCGTAAATGCCTCACAAATTAGGTTTTACGAGAAAGAATTTGATGTGCTTCAACCTAAGAAAAACAAAAAAGGAAACCGTCTTTTTACCCCTGAAGATCTAGAAAATTTAAAAATAATTTTTCACCTAGTGAACGAAAAAGGTTTTACCCTAAAAGGTGCCAAAGATCATTTGAAAACGAATAGTGCTGAGGCAAAAGAAAATCAAAAGGTAATTAGTTCTTTAGAACGATTGAAAGACTTTTTGATCAAGCTAAACGACGAAATTTAATAAAACCCACACCCACACGAAGTCATATAGAGGGTAAAAAGCGCAGTAAATTGACAAAAAAATATGCAGCTATAGTCAAAAGAGCCGTATAAAATATTTGGAGCGTTGAAAATTCTGTTTTTATCGGATATTAGTAGCGCCTTAACTCCTTTTCAATAATTTTACCCATGTGCGCTACAAATTCGGCTGGCATTTCATCGCCACCAATTTGTTTCCAGCCCTCTTTCATCCTATCGATTATTGCAATCAATTTTTGTCCAACACTGATGTAAAAAAAACCATCTAAATCGCCTTGGATCAAGGTAAATAAATGTGGTAAATGATGATCGAGCAAATCACTTGTATACTCCATTTTAACCATAAACCAACTCTTAAATTTGAAACTGTAAAATACTTATGGTGTAACCAAAAAGCAGCCTTTTTGTTTCAAAAATAATTATGCATTGTCCTGTTGCAGCGTTTTATAAATGGCAATAATATCTTCGTTGGCCAATTGTGGCTCAGCTTGTTCAAAAGTTTGGGTTACGGTTTGTGCTAAAGGCGAATTTAGGCCAGCATCTTGGGCTAATTTTAAATCTTTTACGATATGCTTCAACGCAAAGGCAGCCTTAAAGTTTTGCTGCAAAATGGCCTCACCTTTTATTTTCATAAAAACATTTGCCAATGCACTCTCATTTAACAACATTAACAGATCATGCGTAGCAATGCCCTGCGAGTTGGCAAATGAAATAGTTTCGGCCAAGCCTTGTGCATGTAAAGCCAATAAGGTGTTGATAGCTAATTTAGCCGCATTTCCAGCGCCATGTTCCCCTACACGCAATGAAAATTTTCCTAGGCAATCAAATACAGGCTTTACAGATAGAAACGCATTTTCGTCGCCACCTACCATCATCACCAAAGTGGCTGTTTCTGCCTGCTTTACACTACCAGAAACGGGTGCATCTAAATAAGCACCTCCTTTTTCCTTAACCAAACCAGCCATTTTTTGGCTTATTGCCGAAGAAACCGTACTCATATTGATGATAATTTTGTCTTTGCAACTTGCGCTCAAAATTCCATTTTCGGCCGTAAATAAAGAAGTAATGGAAGCATCATCGGCAACCATTAAAAAAAGGATATCGCTTTGTTGTAGCAATTGAACTGGTGAGTGGACAACTTTCGCACCTTCGGCAGTAACTGGATTGGTTTTTCCGGCACTTCTGTTGTACACAGACACATTAAAACCTGCCCTTAGTAAACTTTTAACCATCGGTACCCCCATGTTTCCGAGGCCAATCCACCCTATTTTTGTATTTTGCATGGCTAAAAGTAAATATTAAATACAAAGGCTACAAATGCACTGCTGCTTATCCTCCGCTTGAATGGGAGATCTTTGTACGATGAGAAAGGGGACTGAACACTTAAAGATAAAACGTGATTACAAACAGAATACCACTTCCGGATTTACAACTCGAACCAACCTGCGAAATTTTTGCCTTTGTTGATCTTAAAATTATTTTCTTGTAACACTTCTCCATCTTTGGTTACACTAAGCGTTACGCTTTCTTGTTTGAGTAGATTTGGCGTATGTACAAAAATTTTAAAACCAATATCTTCTAATTTTCCCGAAAGGCTTACTACCTCTTTTTTCCAAGAGTCGTTAAAAAATCTGATGATTTTATTGTTCCCATTATCGTCTTTGTAAGCAACTTGGGCAACAGTACGAAAACTCAACTCTGCTTTAAGCTCGAAAATAACATTTGTTTGCTGCCAATTGTTCTTTTTAGCAAACAGCTTATTCCAAAATTTACGCATTTAAAATTAATTAACTTCAGTTAAAAATGGTTTTGGTCGAGTAAATGACATCAATGATAGCTCATCATTCTGTTAAGCATTAACAACAGCATTGGCTTATTCAAAAATTCATTAACTCTATTTCAAAAACAATTATCAATGTAAATTATAATGTTGTTCAATTTTATATTTCTCTAAATTCAAAAAATATTTATGTAAAAACTAATTAAAACAAGAAAAAGGAGTCCAATTTTAAGTTTGTGAACTCAAGAAAATCAAGAAATTAAAGATCAAATGATAGAAATTAGAAGTATTAAATTGCAGTAAGTATGTTTAATCTTGTTTTGAAGTACAATTGGTCAAAAGATTTTTTGGTAAGAAAATACTTTAATCGTTAGTATATAGTAGTTGGCATTTAGCGGGTTTTAAGGTTAAAAATCAGGTTTGCTATCCCAAAAACTAGGGGCTTAAGCTTTGGGTTTGATTCAAGCCGGGATGAGCAAGACGGTTTTATTGGTCATTAAAATTTGGGCGCACAAAAAACGGCAATGTAAATACATTGCCGTTGCTATGCTGGTGAAATTAATTTCTTACTGTTTAACAAGAATTTCTACCCTACGGTTTCCAGACCTTCCTGCTGGCGTTTCGTTACCGGTGGCAGGGGTGTTTTTTCCATAATAGGAGATTGTGATTCTATTGGCGAGTATTCCATTGCGTTTGAGCCAAGCCGCCACAACTTCTGCCCTATTTTTAGACAGGTTCAAGTTGTACTGGTTACCCAATAAGCCATCCGTATGACCGCTCAGCAAGGCCCTGCTTTGTGGATGGTCTCTCATAAATGCATATACTTCAGAGAGCACTTTGTTGGTTTCGATCATGTCAATGTTAAATTTATCAATATCGAAATACACCACGCGGTAAAGCTGCTCTGTCACTTTTTGCGGTTGCACTGCAGGCGGTGTAACCACGGGCTGAACTGGTGGCTGTACTTGGGCAAACACGGGCTTAGGCTGCTCGGTAACTGCTTCATTTGTAGTTTCGGTAGGTTGAATGCGGTACACCGGATAGCTAGGCTGTACATAGCCAGGCTGTAGCTCTTTGCGTTTGTTCAAAGGCACATGAAAACCGATATTAGTGATGACGCTCTTGGCCAGCGACTTGCCAATACCATTGTCGTAAGCCGCCTGCACATGGAGGTAACCACCCTTGGCTAGGCTATAGCGCAGTCCTGCACCCACTGGAAAGCCGAAAAAAGTCTTGTGAAAGTTGGCTACCAACTGTACTCCTCCACTTAGGTAAGGACGCAATTTTACTTCTGGGCCAAAAAGGTGGTAAATGGCCTCGGTACGGATTTGCACCAGCGAATAGCGTTTATAGTTGCGTGCATCATCCATCACTTTCCCAAAACTCGCTCCAAAATCTGCACCCAGTGCCCATCGGCCGTTCAAGGGCTCAAAAAGACTAACCCCTATGCCTTGAAGAGAACGTTCCTGCAGTTTTTGCCCCTCGTCGCAGTTGCAACTCTCGGCCAACTTCTGGTTTAAGGTATGGAACTCCTGCACTTGGTAACGCATGCCGAGGCGAACTGTATCTAAGAACCTGTCTCTACTTACTACCTGACTACTTTGTTGTGCCTGAACCCCAGTACCCAACAGCAAGAGTGCCAGGCTAAAAAATATATTTGTGCTCTGTTTTTTCATGCTTATTTTTCTGTTGTTCTTTTCTTATTGGATAATTGTTGCTTGAAACCGATTTCAAAAGCATTCCTATTGTATCCTGCTGCCTTTATGCCCGAGATGTTTAGTTCGTAATATAACCCTATCGTACTGCTGCCGATACCCAACTCTACATAAGGGATAAAAGCATCCCTTAAACGGTAGGCTAGTCCACCGCCAACAGCGCTCACCGAGGAGCTCACCGATCTGTGACTGATGCTTGCCGATAGCAACTGCTCATAGGCTTCGGCCTTGAAATTGGCCACCCCATAAACTGAATAACGCGTATCCCCACGCTGCACTTCGTAGCTCCCCTGAAGTCCCAAGGTAGGCTGTAAGCGATAGTTTAACCCTTGTCCACGTTGGATAAGTGGACGCGTAGCGTCGCGAACCGAAACTCCTAAACTCCAAGACTCGTCTTC
>CANHHZ010000179.1 GCA_947460275.1 Sphingobacteriaceae bacterium
AAAAAATTGAAAACCATAATGCTTATCTACATTTTGAAAGGTTAAGCCCAAATAAGTAAACAAACCAAATAAAAAGCCAAATAGTACAAAAAGCAGTACAAAAAGCCATGAAAAAAATGAATTTTCTTCTTTAGTAAGGTTAGAAAGAACTCGATTGTTAAAAAAAGAATAAACTAAATTTACGAGTTGTTTGGAAAAATTATTTTTGAGCACCGCAAAAACGAGTACAAATAGAAACACAAAAAAAATCACCCATAATTCGCCTCTAAATAATACTTCTCCTTTTTGATAAGTAGTTTTTTTAAGCGAGCTCAACAGCAAATTTCGAACTAGTTTATTAAAATCAAACTTGGCATAACCAAATCCTTTTTTAAATTCTTTAGCAACCAGGGCCGTTGTTAATGAATCGGGAAGCCTTAAAGTATTTGGAGTTATGGTATCTAGCAACAGCTGTTTCCCTAATGTATCGGTAGCAGCATCAACAGTGTTGATAGTTACAGGTACTTGCTTGGCGCTCAACTGCAAAAAAAATAGCATCATGGCTAATACCCAAAACAATAAAACCTTTTTAATCATATTTAAAACTAAGTTGATGCAAATTTAATGCTTTATTTTTGGGTTTGCTAATGTTACAAATTTATCCCCCTCTTATCGTTCAAAATTAACTTACCTTTGTGAATATGGCAGGCGGAATTTACATCCATGTGCCTTTTTGCAAAAAGGCCTGTAATTATTGTGATTTTCATTTTAGTACTTCTCTCAAATATGTTGAGGAGATGACAGAAGCAATTTGTATTGAAATTTGGCTTAAAAAAGACCGAATTTCGCAGATTGATAGCATCTATTTTGGTGGAGGAACACCTTCATTACTGCCTTTATCCGCCTTCGAAAAAATTTTTGATACAATTTCACAATGTTTTACGGTATCGGAAAATGCCGAAATTACAATTGAGACCAACCCCGACGATTTAAACGCAAAAAAAATAAGTGAACTACGCAAGTTGCCCGTAAATAGATTAAGTATTGGTATACAATCTTTCTTTGAAGAAGATTTACTTTGGATGAATAGAGCGCACACTAGCGAAGAAGCTTTAAGTTGTGTAAAAAGAAGTCAAGATGCCGGCTTTGAAAACCTAACCATTGATTTAATTTACGGCTTTCCTTTACTAACGGATGAAAAATGGCTAAAAAACATACAAACCGCGACAGACTTAAAAACTCCTCATATTTCCGCCTACTCGCTAACAGTTGAAGAAGGAACAGCTTTATCAAACGCCATAAATAAAGGTAAGCAAAGCGGAATGAATGATGAACAAAGTGCAGCCCAATTTTTAATTTTATCAGAAAAACTGACAAAAGCAGGTTTTGAGCATTATGAAATATCGAACTATGGTGTGCCAGGAAAGTTCGCTGTTCACAACACAAATTATTGGAAGGGAATGCCTTATTTAGGCATAGGGCCATCTGCACACGGATTTGATGGCGAGAACAGATATGTCAATGTTGCCAATAACGCAAAATATTTGAGCGCATTAGGTTCAAAAAAATTAGCAGAAACAATCGAAAAATTGAGTGAAATTGATAAATTTAACGAATATATGATGACTTCGTTAAGAACAATGTGGGGTACCGATTTGAACAAAATAGAGCGTAATTTTGGAGTGGCTAGTACAGCAGAAATACGCAAAAAAATAGGGCCGTACATTGACAATGGGATGGCGTTTATAGATAAAAATACTATTTTTTTAACTGACCAAGGGAAGTTATTTGCTGATGGTATTACTGCTGAACTTTTTAAAGAAAACTATTAATTTTTCTTATGTTTGATAGACTATGAATTACTGGAAAAAACTTCTCGATTTATTTTACCTGGTAGGGTCTAGATACTTTATCATCGCTGGTATTTTTTTCTTAATTTTTTACATTTTATTTTCTGCAAAATTTAGCAACAGAAGAATCCAACAAAAAAAACATAAAAATTCAGACTATCTCCGAGAAATCTTTTACTCAATTCTTACCATCATCATTTTTAGCGCTGTACCCGTGTTTTTTTTAACAAACAACCTTACACAGCCCTACACTACTATTTACAAAAAAATTAGCGAGTATGGATGGGTGTATTTCGTATTTATATTTCCGGTCATGTTTATCCTACACGACACCTATTTTTATTGGTGTCATAGGTTAATGCACCATCCTAAATTGTTTAACCTACTACATTTAACGCATCATAAGTCCACCAATCCTAGTCCGTGGGCAGCGTACTCTTTTCATCCACTTGAAGCCCTAATAGAATCAGGCATTTTTATCTTCTTTATTTTTGCATTTCCTGTTCATCCACTTCATTTACTCATCTTCTTTTTATTAATGTTTATTTACAATGTATACGGACACTTGGGCTATGAGCTTTATCCAAAAAATTTTCACAAAACTTTGATAGGGAAATGGATAAACACATCGGTTGCCCACAACATGCACCATCAATATTTTAAAGGCAACTATGGTTTGTATTTTATGTTTTGGGATAGAATGATGGGAACCCTAAGTCAAAATTACGACCAACAGTTTGAAAAATCAACCAACACGCAAAATCAACAAAACACCATCAATGAAAAATAAAATAGTTTGGATTACAGGAGCTTCATCAGGTATTGGCGAAGCTATGGTTTATGCTTATAACAAACTTGGTGCAAAACTTATCATTTCATCCCGCAACCGCGACGAATTATTTAGAGTTAAAAATAATTGTAAAAATCAAATTGATGTGCATGTACTCTCCTTAGATCTTGAAGACACCGACACTTTATGGGTAAAGGTGCAAGAAGCAACTCGAATTTACGGACGTATAGACATTCTAATAAACAGCGGAGGCATTAGTCAGCGTAGCTTGGCCATGGAAACTGATTTGGCAACAGAGCAACGGCTCATGAATGTGAATTTTTGGGGCACAGTTATTTTAAGTAAAGCGGTTATACCTCAAATGATCAATCAAGGGGAAGGTGCTATCATCTGTATAAGTAGCTTGGTAGGTAAATTTGGTACAAGGTTTCGCTCGGCATACTCAGCATCAAAACATGCGCTACACGGCTATTTCGATTCGTTGCGTATAGAAGTTGACAACCCAAACATACATATTATGCTTGCGTGTCCAGGTTTTATCAAAACAAAAGTCACACTTAATGCATTAACTGCCAATGGAACGGCACAAGGCACCATGGACAATGCGCAAGACAACGGCATGCTACCCGAAGTATTTGCCAACGCACTTATGAAAGCTATAACTGATAAAAAAACAGAAGTTTACATTGGGGGTAAAGAAACTAAAGGAATTTTAATTAAAAGACTTTTCCCTACGCTATTTAACAAGATCATTCGCAAAGCAAAAGTTACTTAATAGCGGTTTAAATTATCATAAACTTCACATTTTATCACTTTAATCACATTTATTTTAATTTTAATTCACATTTTTGTGCACCGAAACCAAAAGTTTCAAACTTATTTACTTTCACAATATGAGCTTTATTTTAAACCCCGTAGACACAGTTGAGACCATTAGCAGAGAAGATTTTAAGAAAAATTACCTCGATAAAAAAAAGCCATTGGTTATAAAAGGCTTAACTAAAGATTGGCCTGCCAGAGAAAAATGGACCACCGAATATTTAAAAGAAATTGGTGGAGAGCTTGAAGTTCCGCTTTACGACAACTCAAAAGCAGACCCATCAAAGCCTATCAATGCCGCAACTGCGCACATGAAATTTGGCGATTATTTGGATTTGATTAAACGTGAACCAACCGAGCTTAGGATATTTTTCTTTAACTTGTTTAAAAAAATACCCAGCTTAATTAACGATATAAAAATACCAAAAGATTTGATGGGCGGTTTTATAGAAAGCATGCCCGCCATGTTTTTTGGCGGCTCGAACTCGGTAACATTTTTACATTACGATATAGATTTGCCACATATATTTCATACCCATTTTGGTGGAAGGAAACATATCATTTTATTTGATTACAAATGGAAAAAAAGGCTTTATTGCCTACCAAATGCAACTTATGCTTTGGAAGATTATAAAGTTGATCATCCAGATTTTGAAAAATTCCCGGCATTAAAAGGCGTAGAAGGCTACGAAATATTTTTAGAACACGGCGATACTTTATTTATGCCAAGCGGAATGTGGCATTGGATGAAGTATATTGATGGCTCTTTCTCTTTAAGCTTAAGGGCTTGGGATCAATCGATAACCCGAAAAATTGCCAGCGTTTGGAGTTTGTTTACCCACGGCGCAATTGATAGCTTGATAAAAATGACCTTTAAAGG
>CANHHZ010000180.1 GCA_947460275.1 Sphingobacteriaceae bacterium
AGCAAAGCCAAAACTAATCCCGCCATTAACAAATAACTCCAATGTATTTGCGCAGTATAAAAAATGGCAATCACCAAAATTGCGCCCAAATCGTCGGCAATGGCCAAAGCTGCTAAAAATATTTTTAAAGATGCGGGTACACTCTTGCCCAATAAGGCAATAATGGCTAAGGCAAAGGCAATATCGGTGGCCATTGGAATGCCCCAACCTGATGCGGTATTTTCGCCTTTATTGAAAAAGAAATAAATAAGTGCGGGAAAGGCCATGCCCCCAATTGCGGCTAAAACAGGTAATGATGCTTTTTTTAAGGTAGAAAGTTCGCCTTCAATTAGTTCGCGTTTAATTTCTAGGCCAACCAATAAAAAAAAGACCGCCATTAAACCATCATTTATCCAAGCAGATAGACTATAACTTAGAGCGAAATTGCCAATGGTAAACCCTAAATTTTGCATCAAAAAACTCGAAAAATTATCTTTTTGACTAGAGTTGGCTACGATTAAAGAAATAAGTACACAGATGAGTAAAATGATACCCCCAACTTTGTTAGAATGAAAAAATTTTTTAAAGAGAGATAGGTTGATTTTCTTTGCCATGTGCTAAAAATAATGATAATTATGCAAATCTGAGTCCTAAAATTCTTCAAAAAATTGCTTTTATTTTGAGTGGTTCTCATTGCATACGTAGACCTCCTCTTTAAAAGAATAAAGTTTTATTATTTTAGTGAAACATACTCCTAACATGAATAAACAAAAGCTCTCTGAAAGAGATATCTGTACCAAATTTATTACCCCTGCTATTGAAAATGCTGGCTGGAATATCCATACGCAAGTGCTTGAGGAAGTGTCTTTTACAGATGGAAAAATTTATGTTCGTGGTAAATTAACGGCTAGAGGAGAGCGAAAACGTGCGGACTATCTGCTTTACTACCAAGATAACCCAATTGCTATAATTGAGGCAAAAGACAACAAACATTCTGTTCGTTCGGGAATTCAACAATTTGAAATATGGGTTGAAGATTGACCTCTTGCTAATGCCAGAAGTTTATTAGTTAGTCGCTTGCAAGTACTACAAATAATCCTCTATTTGTCCTTTTCCTTCGCGTATTACTTCAAAATCTCCGGTGGTACAATCTACCACGGTTGAGGGTTCGTTGTCGCCGTAGCCACCGTCAATGACCAAATCTACCAAGTCTTGGTACTTTTCATGTATCAATTCTGGGTCGGTAGCATATTCGATCAATTCGTCATCATCTTTAATGGAGGTAGATAGGATAGGGTTGCCCAATTCTTGAACAATTGCACGGGCAATGTTATTGTCGGGTACACGGATACCAACTGTTTTTTTATTAGAGCTCAAAAGCTTTGGAACATTGTTGTTGGCATTAAAAATAAAGGTAAAAGGGCCGGGCAATGCCTTTTTTAAAACCCTAAAAATGCTTGTATCGATTGGTTTAATGTAATCAGAAATATGGCTTAAATCTGAGCAGATAAACGAAAAGTTGGCTTTTTCGGGTTTAATACCCCTTATTCTGCAAATTTTTTCAATAGCTTTTGGATTGGTAATATCGCAGCCCAAACCATAAACGGTATCGGTAGGATAAATGATGATACCGCCTTTTTTTAAAACCTCAACTACTTGGTCTATTGCTTTTGGATTTGGATTTTCTGGATATATTTTAATCAGCATATCCAAAATTAACAATTATTAATTGCTGATGGTTATTTGTAAACTGTTTTTGTTGAATTTGGACAATAAAAAAGCTGCATTGAAGATCAGTGCAGCTTTTTTATCCATCACTTTTAACAGTTAAAAATCTGCATTTTTAGGAAATCTTGGAAAGGCAATTACATCTCTAATGTTAGTCATTCCAGTTACAAAAAGTACTAGGCGCTCAAAACCCAATCCAAAACCTGCATGAGGTGCAGAACCAAAACGGCGGGTATCTAAATACCACCATAATTCTTCTTGTGGGATGTTCATTTCGTCCATGCGTTTAGTTAGTTTGTCTAAACGTTCTTCACGTTGCGATCCACCAATCATTTCGCCAATACCAGGGAAAAGAATATCCATGGCGGCAACGGTTTTATTGTCATCGTTCATACGCATGTAAAACGATTTGATATCTTTAGGGTAATCGGTTAAAATTACTGGTTTTTTAAAGTGCTTTTCTACCAAATAACGTTCGTGTTCACTTTGTAAGTCCGCTCCCCATTCATCAATCAAGTATTTAAACTGCTTTTTCTGATTTGGTTTAGAATGTTTTAAAATTTGTATGGCTTCGGTGTAGGTTAAGCGTTCAAATTCGTTGGTCAAGCAAAAGTTTAGTTTTTCAACTAGTGACAATTCGCTTCTTTCTTGCTGTGGTTTTTGCTTTTCTTCCTCTAGTAAGCGCTCATTTAAAAATGCAATCTCCTCTTGGCAGTTGCTTAAAGCATAGTTAATCACATATTTCATCATGTCCTCTGCCAGTTGCATGTTATTTTCTAAATCTGCAAAAGCTACTTCAGGCTCAATCATCCAAAATTCAGCCAGGTGGCGAGTGGTATTTGAATTTTCGGCTCTAAAAGTTGGGCCGAAGGTGTATATTTGTCCAAATGCCATGGCGGCCAATTCGCCTTCTAATTGTCCAGAAACGGTTAAATTTGTAGCTCTTCCAAAAAAATCTTCCGAAAAATCTACCTTACCATTTTCAGTTCTAGGAGTTTTGTCGAAATCTAAAGTGGTTACTTTGAACATTTCTCCAGCACCTTCTGCATCGCTAGCCGTAATTACTGGAGTGTGCATATAAACAAAGTTTTTTTCGTTAAAAAACTGATGAATAGCGAAGGCTAGTGCATGGCGAACTTTAAAAACGGCATTAAAAGTATTGGTGCGGAAACGGAGATGTGCTTTTTCTCTTAAAAATTCTAAGCTATGTTTTTTGGGTTGTAAAGGATATTCTTCGGCATTGCTATCGCCAAGTATTTCAATGTTTACTGCTTTGATGTCTACTTTCTGACCTTTGCCTAAAGATGCTACAAGAATGCCGTCAACAGCTAAGGCAGCTCCGGTGGTAATGCGCTTTAATAGTTCTTCTGGAGTGTTGTTAAAATCAACTACAATTTGAATATTTCCCATGCAGGAGCCATCATTTAAGGCAATAAATTGGTTATTCCTAAATGTACGTACCCAGCCCATTACACGCACATCTGTGTTAAATGAAGTACTGTTTAATAAGTCTTTGATTTTTTCTCTCTTGATCATGCTATATGCTGTAAAAGTTTCAAAAATAACAATTTTAAGGTATTTTTTAGAATTGGTTTTAAGAAGTGATGATTTTATTTTTTTAGTTCGACCTAATGTTTAAATTTGTTAACCAAATTTTTACAACTTATTGTGCTGTCTTAAATGGATTATTCCACGAGAAAAAAAAATCTTATACCTAATTCAATTTCGCTTGAGGAAAGAATTTTTAACGTTACCTGTTTAATCAGTTTCTTTACCTGTGTGTTTGAATTTGTTTTTAATCTTATTTTAGGCACTCAATTTGGTGTTTACCTATGTATTTTTGGCATGTTTTTTTGTGCCTCCATTTACTATATTTCTTTTTATAAAAAGAAAACCATTTTCTCAATCAAAGCTTTGTGTTTGGCAAGCAATATTGCTTTTGGTATAAATTATTTTTACTCTGCAGGTATATCTGGACCTAGTTTTCTCTTTTTCGCTGCGGTTTTTTTAATGACGGTGGCTATCATTCCTAAAAAAAGTATAAAAAAATGGATTTCTTTGAATATTTTTATGTTTTTACTGGTGGTGAGTATAGAGTATTTTTACCCACAAACAGTCGTTCAACTTTATGGTAACCTGCCTTACAAACTACTTAATTTTACAGTAACCTATCTAGTATTGGTTGCAATTATCTATTTTTCATTTACTTCGATTCGAAAAAATTATGAAATAGAACGTTTTTCGGTGATTGAAAAAAACAAGGCGATTGAAAAACAAAAAATAGAGTTAGAAAAGCTTAATATTGAAAAGAATAAGCTTTTTTCTATAGTTTCTCATGATTTAAGACATCCCTTAAATTCTATTCAGGGTTATTTGGAGTTGTTGATTGATGAAGAGCTAACTACCGAGGATCGGACAGATTTGAAAAATCAATTGCTAAGTATTACAAAAAACACATCTGAGATGTTGAGTAACATTCTTTTTTGGGCTAAAAGTCAAATGGAAGAGGGTTCTTATGCCGTTATGGAGCCCTTGTCATTGAAAGATGTTTTGCTAAACAGTTTAAATGTAGAGCAGAATATTGC
>CANHHZ010000181.1 GCA_947460275.1 Sphingobacteriaceae bacterium
AAAATATAAAATGAAAAAAATAACTTTTAGCTTATTACTTCTAGGTTGTTTAACCTTAAATCTTTTTGCTCAAAAAACAGAAGTTAAAGACCCCAATATCGCCAATTTGGTGAGTGAAGTTTCGTCAAGCAATTTAGAGCAAGTTATCAAAAAACTGGTCTCATTTCATACCCGCCATACCCTTAGCGATACCTTAAGTAAAACAACGGGTATTGGCGCAGCTAGAAATTGGATAAAAAGCGAATTTGAAAAGTACGGCGCAGCAAGTGGCGGCAGACTACAAGTTTCGTTTGATACTTTTACTCAACCTGCCGATAGCCGACGAATTACAGCACCAGTAATCCTTAAAAACGTAATTGCAATTTTACCCGGTACAGACCCTAACGACAAACGTATGCTAATGGTTTCTGGCCATTACGATTCGCGAGTAACCGATGTAATGAACGCTAAGGATTTCTCCCCTGGGGCAAACGATGATGCTTCTGGTGTAGCTGCAGTGATGGAAATTTGCCGTATTTTGAGTAAACAAAAATTCAGCTGTACTTTGATTTTTGTGGCCATGGTTGGTGAAGAACAAGGCTTATATGGTGCAACAAATTTGGCAAAAAGAGCTAAAGAAGAAGGTTGGAATGTGCACTTGCTACTTAATAATGATATAGTTGGCAACTCGTATGGCATGGAAACCGACATAAAAGACAACAGAAGTGTACGTGTGTTTAGCGAGGGTGTTTCACCAATCGAAACTAAAGAGCAAGCCGCCGCACGCCAAGCCGCAGGTACAGAAAATGAAGGAAAGGCTCGTCAAGCAGCCAGATATATCAAGGAAGTTGCAGAGCGATATGTAGATCAACTTGACGTAAAACTGATTTACCGCAGAGACCGTTTTTTACGTGGTGGCGACCATACCCCTTTTGCCCAGCAAGGCTTTGCCGCAGTGCGAATAACAGAAATGAACGAAGATTTTAACAGACAACACCAAGATATTAGAACCGAAAATGGCTTTAAATACGGTGACTTACCCGAATTTATAGATCACAACTATTTACAAAAGGTAACACGAATGAATTTATCGGTTATGGCTAACTTAGCTTTATCGGTGCAAGAACCAGAAAACGTAATTGTAGTTACTTCAGGATTAACCAATAAAACTGAGTTAAAATGGGATGCGCCAAAAGGCAAAGTTCCTGCAGGTTATTACGTGCTAATGCGTGAAACAAGCAGTCCAATTTGGGAAAAGAAAATCTTTGTAAAAGAACCTAAAGCAATATTGGGCTACTCTAAAGACAATTACTTTTTTGGCGTACAAGCTGTAGATGCTGAAGGGCACGAAAGTTTGGCAGTTACCCCAAAGCCGGGGAAATAAGTACTGACCAATAAGCCCAAAGCTTTTAAAATTAAGATATGATTCCTTTATACTGTATCGATGGATGCAGCATAAAGGAATTTATTATTTAATTGTTTTTTTGGCTAGCATAAAGTAGCCAATGATAAACACAATTATGCCGTAAATTAAACTATTGTAAATAGGCTGATCGAAAATGAGCATTTTGTTGAAATCCCCTTTAGTTTGCATGATATTTCTTACGGCTAAATTAGGATAAGCATAAGGTAGATAGTCTACATATTTCCACCCCACATTTGCTGTAATGATTCCCATTATGGTAAATAAAAATCCGATACCAAAAGGCTTTAAAAAATCGTTCCACATCAAATTCATCAAAAATTGAATAGAAATAATACCAATAGAAGATAAAAACAGCTTACTAAATGACCTGAATAAAATTTGATTGGGATTATACTCGCCAAATTTAAGTTCGGACTTAATGAGTTGTATGCCATGCCCTGTAAGAATTATAAAAACTGCAAACAACAACATGGTTATAAAAGTTAAAAAAACAATGTATACATATTTACTTGCATAGATAGAAAGCTTTGGCAACGGCAATGAAAACAAGCTTTTCCATGTATCACCTTTATACTCCATATTGGTAACGGCATAAGTATTGTAAATAACCAATACAGGCAAAAGTAAAATGCCCATTACGCCAAAAATGGCAGTGAAATACCTGAACCAAAGAATTTGAGCAGAATTGTTGGCCAACTTAGGCGCCTGGCTAATAAAGCCCCAACTCATGAGTAAACAAATAACAAGAGGCAATAATATAGCGCTCCAAAAGGCAAGCGTTTTTCTTGATTTATAAAACTCAGAATTTAAGGAAACAAAAAATGAACGCATGTGATTAATTTTTTGAGGTAATATCTAAAAATAAGCTTTCGAGGTCTTTTCGTTCTACGCCAATGCTAAATACAGTAACGTTATTGTGAACAAGTAAAGTGTTTAGCTTGCCCATTTCCTCTTTATTTTGAAAAGTTACATTTAAGGAATTTTCATCGCTTTGCACAACTTCTATCCCATTTTTAACTAAAATTTCGGTTGCCTTTTGTTGGTTGTCAGCTTCTATTTTTATAGTGGGTTTACTTAGGTTGTGCAGCTCGGTTATCGTTCCTTGAAACAACAATTCACCTTTATTGATAATACCCACATGTGTGGCGGTTCGCTCTATTTCGGCCAATAAATGACTAGACACTAAAATGGTTTTGTTGTGTTTGGTAGCCAAATCAACCATCAGGTTTCTAATTTCGATAATACCATTTGGGTCTAAACCGTTGGTGGGCTCGTCTAACAACAAAAGTTCAGGGTCTGAAAGCAATGCCAAAGCGATTCCTAATCGCTGTTTCATACCCAATGAGTATTGCCCTGCTTTTTTATCGGCGGCATAAGTCAAACCTACAATAGCCAGCGTTTCGGCACATTTGCTTTTATTTATCCCTAAAAGAATGCAGCGATTAATTAAGTTTTCTTTTCCCGTTAGGTGACCATAAATTGCAGGTTGCTCTACTAAAGCGCCCATACGCTTTAAGCTTGAAATGCGATTGCTGTTTATTTCTTTACCAAAAATAAATACTTGATCGGAAGGCGATTTTAATAAATTGAGTAAAATCTTGATGGTCGTAGTTTTTCCAGCACCATTTGGGCCCAAAAATCCATAAATACTCCCTTTAGGAACCTGCATAGAAAGATTTTTGACCACTATTTGTGGTCCAAAGCTATACGTTAAACCAACAGTTTCTATGGCTAAATTGCTCATTCTACCTAAAAATATCAGTTGCCATTTTTACGATAGCTGCCGCTGGAGTGTTACTTTTATTTGTGACTAGATCGCTGTTGTCCTCTTTGCTTGTTGCTATACTAATTGTAAGTAACATGATCACAAATACTGGAAATAATAAAAGTAAAAATGGCGATACGTTTGATAATTTTTTCATGGTCTGTAGAGTTAGGTTTTAAAAATCTTTTTTGTTGAAGCAAAGAAAACAATTAAAATTCAACTGCTAAAAAGTTTTAGACCAAGGCGTTTAAATTATAGATAAACGCCATTTTAGGGGTAATTTAAGCCAAAAAAAAATGTTTTTCCCAGTTGGTAGAAAAAAAACGCCCGTTCGTCGAATGGTGTCGTTTAAAATAAATGCTATATTTACTTTGGTTGATGTTTTAAGGCAATGACAAGGTATGAAAAGTAAAGGCGCAGTAATTGTAAACATAATTTTTTGGCTATTTATTGTGGCACTTATAGCGGTTGGTATCCTCAACAGTCCTAATAAACCAAATTGGTTCGAAACATTGGTAGAATTTGGTTTTTATGGTATAGTAAACGTATCGCTGTTTTATATCAACTATCTTATTTTAATTCCAAATATTGTTCAACGCAAACAAAGTCTTTGGCTATATCTTTTCCTTATTATAAGTTTAATTGGGCTCACAGTAGTTGTAAAATTAGGCATTGCGGTATTGTACCCAGAAATTATTTTAGAACGCAGCTATCAAAATCATAAAAGCACCACCACTTATAATGTTTTTATGTTGCAGGCACTTTTTATGAGTGGATTTTTTGTGGTAATCTCTTCACTGCTCAAGTTTACAACAGATTGGTTTGTAAATGAGCGTGTACAAAGAAATTTAGAAAGCGAGAAAAAAGATATGGAACTTCAATTCTTAAAATCGCAATTAAACCCACACTTTTTATTCAATTCTCTAAATAACATCTATTCTTTGGCCTATCAAAAATCTGAAAAAACTGCTGATGCTATTTTAAAGCTTTCGGAGATGATGCGCTACATGATTTATGAAAGTAACGACAGTTGGGTAGAGTTGAGCAAAGAAATAGAATATGTACAAAGCTAC
>CANHHZ010000182.1 GCA_947460275.1 Sphingobacteriaceae bacterium
ATGGCTCAATATCGTTCTCTACAAGAGTCAAGGCTCTTGCAATAAGCCTAAAATCGCCTTGTTCAATCCCGTTTTTAAGCGTCAATTCCGAGTTCATAGCAGCCATATATGCTACAAATAAACAGAATTTAAATCACTAAGCATAAATTGAACGCTAGTTTTTGGCTAATTTTATAGTAGAATAAAACAAAGAACAAAAACTGTAACTTTGTAGCTTTAAATTTTTAAATGAAAACCTATTTTAGATTATTATCTTTTGCCAAGCCGATTGAAAAATTTGCAATCCCTTATATTATTACAACCTTATTTGCCATCATTTTTAATACCTTTTTATTTACACTATTAGGGCCTTTAATGAATGCATTGTTTTTGAACAAGGGCGGCGAAATTTCAAATTTGGGTACAAAAAGCAACTCTTTTAATCCAATAGAACTATTTAATAATTATGTGAATGAATTGATAGTGCAAGATAAAATTTATGCTCTACAGGTAATTTGTTTGGTTATAGTTATCACCGTTTTGTTGGCTAATTTTTTCCGTTACTTTTCTCAACGATTTATGGAAGATTTAAGGGTACACACCCTTTTAAATTTAAGAAAAACGGTGTTTAACAACGTAATGGATTTACATGTGGGCTACTTTAACAATGAAAGAAAGGGTGATATTATTTCTAAAGTAGCAAGTGACGTACAAGTGGTGCAATTTTCGGTAACTAACACGCTGCAGGTTGTTTTTAAAGAGCCTGTACAGCTACTATTTTATGTTGGAGTATTGATTTCTATATCTCTTAAACTTACTTTATTTTCTTTATTAGTTATCCCCTTTTCTGGATTTATAATCAGTAAAATTGTAAAACGATTAAAGCAACAATCCACCCAATCTCACGAATCTTTTGCCAAAATGATTGGTTTTTTAGATGAGTCTTTAAGTGGGATAAAAATTATCAAAGCATTTAATGCAACATTTGGAATAAAAGAAAAATTTGATCAAGAAAATAAATTTTATTCTAACCTTAATCGAAAAATTGCCAGACGCCAACAGTTAGCCTCACCAGTATCACAAACCTTAGGAGTTTTTGTCGTCGTATTTATTCTTTTATATGGCGGAATAATGATTTTGAATGGAAACAGCGGTTTAGAGGCCGGCAAATTTGTAATCTATTTAGCCACCTTCTCGCAGGTAATGCAGCCAATTAAAGCAATAACTGACTCGTTTAGCGGCATACATTCGGGCATAGCTGCAGGCGAAAGAGTTTTAGAATTAATTGATACTAAACCAGAATTGGTAAACAAAGTGGGCGCCAAAGCTTTAGAAAGCTTCAATACGGCTATTACATTTAAAAACGTGTCGTTTAGTTATGGCGAAAACGAAGTGCTGAAAAATATTTCCTTAAGTATAGAAAAAGGAAAAACAGTTGCTTTAGTCGGTCCATCAGGAGGCGGAAAAAGTACTTTAATGGACTTGATTCCACGTTTTCATGACCCAAAAACTGGTGTCATCAAAATTGACGGACATTCTTACGCAGATTTAACTGTAGAAAGCATCCGCTCGCAAATGGGCATTGTAAATCAAGAATCCTTTCTGTTTAACGATAGTATTTACAACAATATCGCCTTTGGCAAACCCGAAGCAAGCGAAGCAGAAGTGATAAACGCAGCTAAAATTGCCAACGCTCACGAATTTATTTTGAATACTGAAAGTGGGTACAAAACTGTTGTTGGCGATAGAGGAAATCGCTTATCTGGCGGACAAAAACAAAGAATTTGTATAGCAAGAGCTGTATTGGCCAATCCGCCAATTATGTTATTAGATGAAGCCACCTCGGCTTTAGATACAGAATCTGAAAAATTGGTGCAAGAAGCTTTAACTAACTTGATGAAAAACAGAACATCGGTAGTTATTGCACATCGCCTCAGCACCATACAAAATGCAGATACCATTATAGTAATTGACAAAGGAGAAATGGTAGAAAGTGGAAGTCACTCAGATTTAATAAAAAAACAAGGCCTTTACAAAAGACTAATTGATATGCAGGCCTTTAACGATTAAGGATGGAAAATAATAAACCCTTAGTTTCGATAGCACTCTGTACCTATAATGGAGAAACTTTTTTGCATGAGCAATTAGATACTTTGGTGAATCAAACTTACCCAAACTTAGAGATTATTGCACTTGATGACAAATCAACAGACGGCACCTTAAAAATACTAAAAGCTTACCAACAAAAGTATCCGAATATTAAGGTTTTAGAAAATGAAAAGAACTTAGGCTACACCAAAAATTTTGAGAAAGCCATTGCGTTGTGTAACGGTGATTTTATTGCCTTGTGTGACCAAGACGATGTTTGGGCGTTGAACAAAATAGCATTGATGGTAGATAAAATTGATGACCATGTGCTAATCTATCATGATTCACAATTTACAGACAGCTCAGGTAATGTGATAAATAAAAAACTTTCTGATGTTACCAATTTTTATACCGGTGATCAACCGGAGGCTTTTATATTTTTCAATTGTATTTCATCGCATGCAATGTTATTTCATAAAAGCTTAATAAAGGAAATTTTACCAATTAAAACCGAACAACACCATGATGCATGGATTGCATATATTGCATGTAATTTAGGCAAAATAAAAGCCCATAAAGAATGTTTGGTAAATTACAGACAACATCAGAGTTCGACCACAGATATTTTAAAGAGAAAAAATTCTGTTAAAAAAATTTCAAAAAATAAAAAGTTTTATCAAAGGCTCAGATTAATTAAATGCTACCAAGAGTTTTCAAAAAATAAAAATCCACTGGAGATGGCAACATTGCATAAGGTTTACGCTAGTCGACAAAACAAGGGTTTTAGTTTTGGCACCTTCTTTTTCTTCATTAAACACTTTGATGCAATTTTTAAAATATACAAAAGGGGTTTTTGGAATAAGTTAAATTTTATGTACAAAGAATCGAGAGGAATAAAATCGGAACATTTTAACGTATAAAATTTTATGTGGGATAAACTAAAATTGCTGTTTAGCGCTCAAAAAAGAAAAAATCTTATGGATACTGATTTTTTAGACCCAAAACAAAAAACCATTTTAATTATTGATGATGATGTGCCACAACATGACAAATCATCTGGTTCTAAAAGACTTTTTGAGCTCATTAAAATTTTGAAAACATTAAATCTTAATGTTATTTTTTTACCGAATGACGGCGTAGCTATTGAACCTTATTATAGCGATTTAAAAAACCTAAATGTTGAGATTTTATTGAGTAATCCTAACAGAAATTTAATGCTCAAAAAGCTAGATTTTTTGCTGCCATTTATCGATTATGCATGGATATCAAGACCTAGTTTAAACAAAAAATTTCAACAGAAAATAAAAAAAAATAGGGCTACTAGAGTTATCTTCGACACCGTTGATTTACATTTCGTAAGGATACTGAGGCAAGCAGAGACCGAAAAAAACGAAAAACAAAAATTAAACGGCCTTAAAACAAAAAAAAATGAACTCAAATTAGCTAAGTGTGCTAATGCGACGGTAACCGTAACCGAAATCGAAAAAAATATTTTGAGTAGCGAAAATATCAAAAATGTTTTTGTCATACCAAACATACATGAACCAAAATACCAACGCAACCCAAAAGATTTTGAGCAAAGAAATGGATTGTTATTTATTGGCGGGTACAAGCACGAACCCAATATCGATGCAGTTAAATGGCTCATAAACGACATCATGCCCTTAGTTTGGCAAAGATTAGGCAAAATCCCTGTATATCTTTTAGGTAGTCATCCGCCTAAAGAAGTAACTGATCTTGCCAATGATTTGGTATTTGTACCAGGTTATTTAGAAAATGTAGGTGGTTATTTTGAAAATTGCAGACTCTTTGCCGCACCACTGAGATACGGAGCTGGCATGAAAGGCAAAATTGGGCAAAGTTTAGAATACAATCTTCCTATAGTAACTACAGATATTGGTGCAGAGGGGATGGACTTAACCGATGGAGAAAACATTTTGATTGCCAATGAAACAAAACAATTTGCAAACAAAATTATAAATTTATATCAAGATCCTCTATTATGGAATAATATAAAAAACAATGCTTCAAACGCCATTTCCGAGTATAGCGTTGAAGTTGTGAAAAGTAAACTATCAGGATTATTTGAATATTTAGATCAAAAAGAGCTTTAACAATGCATAAAAAACTTTCTATTATAACGATAAAC
>CANHHZ010000183.1 GCA_947460275.1 Sphingobacteriaceae bacterium
ATAAATACATTGAGTTTATTTACAGCTTAAAACCAAAAAGTAACAATGTAGATTTTAACATTAAACTTAACGGTTTAAACCAAGTTATACAAGGGAATAATGTAACCTTAAATTGGGAAACAACTTTGTTAGAGCAAGAAAAGTCGAGCACAAAAGAACGCGAACACTCAGCACCTTATTTCAAATATGCCGAGAAAAGCCCTGATCATTTGAGCATGGCTAAAGATGAGAAAAAAGCTTTAAACGAAGGAAAAGTAGAATGGATTTCATTTAAACAACACTTCTTTTCTGCTGTTCTTTTACCCAAAACACCTTTTGATAAGGGAGAATTAGAGGTTAAAATACCAACCCAAGTCAAAGAAATTAAGTGGTATGGCGCAAATATGCAATTGCCATTTAACCAATTAGCAGCTCAAAACTATGAAATGACATTTTATTTTGGAACCAACAAATTTTCGGTTTTAAAACAACAAGGTCACGAAATAGAAAAACAAGTAGACATGGGCTATTGGCCACTAAAATACATCAATAGGTTTGTAGTTTTACCAATGTTTAACTTATTAGAGAGTTTTGGATGGGGTTATGGTTTAATTATTTTGGTATTAACCATTTTGTTAAAATTAGCCATGTCGCCCTTAACTTACAAATCATACATTTCAATGGCCAAAATGAGAATTTTGAAACCAGAAATGGATGAAATAAAAGCTAAAGTTGGTGAAGATAACGCTACCCTATTGCAACAAGAATATTTAAAACTTTATAAAAAAGTAGGTGTAAATCCTTTAGGGGGCTGCCTTCCAATGTTATTGCAATTGCCTTTTGTTATGGCTTTCTTCTTCTTCTTCCCTAACTTGTTTGAATTAAGAGGCGAAAGCTTTTTATGGATGAAAGATTTATCAACCTATGACGATTTCATCAAATTTGGCTTTACAATTCCATTTATTGGAGATCACTTGAGTTTGATGTGTATTTTAATGACCATTTCGACCTTGATTTATACATATTTTAACAATCAAATTTCGGGAGCAACCGGACAAATGAAATACATTGGCTACATTATGCCAATTATTTTCTTAGGTGTATTAAACAGTTATCCAGCGGGTTTAAATTATTACTACTTCTTAGCCAATATGCTTACTTTCTTCCAGCAATATTTAATTAGAAGAATGGTTAACGACGATAAAATTCATGCCGCTTTACAAGAAAATAAAACAAAACCACAAAGCGAAAAGAAAAAATCAAAATTTCAAACTCGTTTAGACGATTACATGCGCTCGCAACAACAAGCTAAAATTCAAGAAAAGAAAAAATAAATTAATTTAACATTATTATTAAACCGCAGATATTAGTCCATCTGCGGTTTTTTTATGCGCTTAGCTTTAAAAACGTTGTATTTTTTACTGTCTTTGATACTTAAACGGGATGGGAACGGCAGCTTTAGCCGCTGGCTAAACTATAGTGCACAGCCCGACTTGCGTAAATAATTGCTGTTGATTGCTTTTCTAATAAATAATTAACTTTTGTTAGTAAAAATTTAACATACAATAGTGATATTGTGCTCAAAATTTACAATTTTTAAATTTCCTTATCAACTTAAAACTAATAGATAACTGAACCATGCAAAAAAAAATAACCTTACTTTTTTTATTGTTTAGCACTGTAGCTTTTGCACAGAAAAAACCATTAGACCACAGTGTTTATGATGCTTGGGAATCCATAGGTAGCAAACAATTTTCAAAAAATGGACAATGGGCCGCTTATAGTGTTTTACAACAAGAAGGCGATGCTAATTTGTACTTACACCAAACCCTTACCTCACAAAAGTTAAAAGTACAACGTGCAAGTAGTGCTATTTTTAGTGCCGACGCTAAATATGCTGCTTTTACAATTAAGCCATTTTTTAAAGAAACAAGAATGGCAAAAATTAAAAAGAAAAAAGCAGACGATATGCCTAAAGATTCATTGGGTATAGTTAATTTAACTTCATTGGCGGTAACCAAAATACCTCGCGTAAAATCTTTTAAATTCCCAGAAAATGGGATGGCAATATTAGCATATAACTTAGAAAAAGCAACAGACACCACCAAAAAAAATCCTGGTAATGAAGTCAAAAAAGATATAGCCGACTTTTTGGCTGATGAGGAGGCTAGTGCATCGAAAAACAAAGAAGGAACAGATTTAATCGTTAAGAACTTGTTTTCTAATGTAGAACGTACCTTTAAATTTGTTACTGATTACGCCTTCAGTAAAGATGGAAAACAATTGGTTTTTGCTTGTTCGGGTTCAAAAGACAATCAATCACCAAAAGGTGTATTTATTTGGAATACAGAAACAGGTATCTTGAAAACTTTAGTTAAAGGAAAAGGTACATTTAAAAATTTCGTTTTTGATGAAGAAAGTGAAAAATTAGCATTTTTAGGTGATTTAAGCCCTGAAAAATCAGAAATAAAAGATTTTAACATTTACTATAATTCTATAACATTAGATACTGCTCAAATTCTGGTAGATGCAGATATCCCAGGAATGCCATCAAAACATAGCATAAGCGGAGATGGAAACCTTAATTTTAGTAAAGATGGGACTAGATTATTCTTTGGTATTGCCCCAATAAAAAATCTAAAAGACACCACTTTAATAGATTTTGAAAATGCTAAATTGGATATATGGGGTTATAAAGATGATTATTTGCAACCCATGCAACTTAAAAACTTAGACCGTGATCTCAAAAAAAATTACTTAACTGCAATTGAAATCTACAATTCAGACCCTAGAATTGTACCCCTTACAGATGTCAAAATACCAAATGCAAGTTTGGTAAGCCAGGGCAATGCAAACTATGTATTGGCAACTACAGATTACGGAAACCGTATGGCTTCGCAATGGACTGGGAACAGTTTACGGGATTATTATCTGGTAGATGTTAAAACGGGCATAAGCAAAAAAATAATCGAAAAATTAGATGGAAATGCTACTGCATCGCCCAATGGTGAATATATTTTATATTACGACAAAAAAGATAAATTTTGGAAAACATATCAAGTTATAACAGGTAAAATAACCGTTTTGAACTCAAATATGAACGTAAAATTTTATGATGAAGACAACGATGTACCTGATGAACCAAATAGTTATGGTATAGCAGGTTGGTTAGAAGAAGATAAAGGAATATTAGTTTATGACAGATATGATATTTGGCAATTTTCGCCAGATGGTAAAAATGCACCAAAAAATTTGACAGCAAATTTTGGCAGAACAAACAATATCACTTTTCGTGTCCAAAATTTAGATACTGAAGCTAGATTTTTTACTAAAAAAGACATCTTGTGGTTGTCTGCTTTCGACAATAACACCAAAGAAAATGGATTTTTTAGAAAAGCAATAAACGATAGCAAAGCCCCCGAATTGGTTGTAATGGCGAAGGCAAAGTTTAGTAATTTGACTAAAGCTAAAGATGAAGAGCTTTTTATTTATGACAAAGGGAACTATGTAAATTCGCCTGATGTCTATGTTTCTAAAGATTTGAAAGCTGCAGTTAAATTAAGTAGTACCAATCCTCAACAAGCTGATTACAATTGGGGAACCGCAGAATTGGTAAAATGGACCACTCCAAAAGGTTACAAATCTGAAGGTATATTGTATAAACCAGAAAACTTCGATCCAAGTAAAAAATACCCGATGATTGTTTATTTCTACGAAAAACTTTCAGAAGGTTTATATAATTACAACGCTCCTGCTCCTACACCTTCCCGATTAAATATTCCATTTTTTGTAAGCAATGGCTATTTAGTTTTTGCACCAGATATTAGTTATGAAACAGGATACCCTGGCAAATCTGCTGAAGAATTTATCAATTCTGGGGTAGAAAGCTTAAAGAAAAACACTTGGGTAGACGGAACTAAAATTGGAATTCAGGGACAAAGTTGGGGTGGCTATCAGGTTGCTCACTTAATTACTGCAACGAATATGTACGCCGCTGCTTGGGCGGGTGCTCCTGTTGTAAATATGACTTCGGCTTATGGCGGAATACGTTGGGAAAGTGGGATGAACCGTCAATTCCAATACGAAAAAACGCAAAGTAGAATTGGCGCCACCTTATGGGAAAAACCTGAACTTTATATCCAAAATTCTCCACTGTTTAGCTTACCAAAAGTTACAACCCCAGTGGTAATTATGAGCAAC
>CANHHZ010000184.1 GCA_947460275.1 Sphingobacteriaceae bacterium
AATCAGGTTTTTCTTCTAAAACTAATTTTTTTACTACTTTTAAAGAAGAAACAGGATTAACCCCTATTGAGTTTATTCAACAGCAAAAATCAAGCTAAAAACTATGGTTTATTACTTTTCTTTATTAATGCTCACGCTTTGTATTGTACTTTTCACTTTTAATTCAAAAATTAACAGAAGTATTTTATATCTCCTTGGCTTTTTAATTCCAGTAGCTATCTACGGCATTTTCCACCATTTGGTTTTTTTCAACAATTCTGCTTTTAAATTGGCATTTATTAATGTGCAATCGCTACCCCTCTATTATCTTGCTGCACCCATGATTTACTTTTATGTAAGGGGTACCTTAAAAGACGATCATCGCTTGTCAAAAAAAGATTTTTTTCATTTTTTACCCGCCATTATTGGATTGGTTTCTGTTTTACCCTATCTGTTTAAAAGCTTTGAGTATAAAGTGGCCATTGCCCAACAATTTATTGATGACCCAAACAGCATAAAAACGATACAAGCCCATTGGTTTTATCCTAATTATGTAAATGTACTTGCCCGCCCGCTCCAATTGCTAAGTTACAGTGTGGCCTGTTTAGTAATGATATGGCAGTACACTAGAAAAAACAGAAGTTATTCGCCCATTTTACAAAAAAAAATACTCGTTAAATGGCTCATTGCCATCTCGGCGCTTACCCTATTAATTAGCCTAAGCTACCTGTTAATGACCTACAAGTTTTTTATGACCACGGATATTAAAAAGGAAGTTTTCAATCAAATACCTATTAGCTTGTTTACGGGTTTTGCCTACGCTATGTTACCGGTGATGATCATCATTTTTCCAGACATCCTTTATGGTATTCCAAGAGCGAGTGTAGTAAAAACTGAGGGGGAAGAGAAAAACAAACAAAAAATTGACGCTATCGAGGAGGTCATTAACCCTAAAGACCCTTTTTCTGAAACGGCCGTTCAAATTTTGAATTACATGAAAAAAGAACAACATTTCTTAAATCCAAAATTTTGCCTCAATGACATCATGGAAGATTTACAGCTTCCAAAACACCATGTTCACTACTGCTTTAATCATATTATAAAGCATAAGTTTGCCACCCTTAAAAACGAATATCGCATTACGTATTCTAAAAAATTATTGCTTGCGGGCAAAACTAGTTTAATGACGATAGAGGGTATAGGTTTTGAGTCGGGTTTCACTTCAAAATCGCACTTTTTTGCGGTTTTTAAAGCAGTTACAGGTGTTTCTCCTAACGAGTATATGGCACAACAAAAAGTGGTGGAAAAATTTTCAACTCAGCCGTCATCCTGAGTTTAGCTCAGGATCTTTCGAGAAAGTTGCTGTCCCGTACGTACGGGATAGCATGACGAGCACTTTTAAAATTTAAATATTAAAAAAAGCTAATTAACATTAACTATATTCGGAAGTAGAGAACTAAAGCGAATTTAATTTAAATGGAAAGAGGTGGTTGTGTATATATGATAACAAATTTTACAAATACCGTAATCTATATAGGTGTTACTTCAGACTTGTATTTTAGAATCATAGAGCACAAGGAAAAACACTATCCTAACTCGTTCACAGCAAAATACAACTGCAATAAGTTAGTTTATTTCGAACAATTTAGCACAATTGAGGATGCAATTGGGAAGGAAAAACAATTAAAAAACTGGAGGCGTGAATGGAAAATAAATTTAATAAACTCGGTCAACCCATTATGGGAGGATCTTTTTTTAACTTTAGAATAAATTGTTAATTCAACCGTCATCCTGAGTTCAGCTCAGGATCTTTAGATAAAGTTGCTGTCCCGTACGTACGGGATAGCATGACGAGCACTTTTAAAATACATCCGTCATCCTGAACCCGATAGCTATCGGGTCAGCTCAGGATCTTTCGAGAAAGTTGCTGAAACAAGTTCAGCATGACGATCAATTTTTAAATATATCCGTCATCCTGAGTTTAGCTCAGGATCTTTCGATAAAGTTGCTGTCCCGTAGGTACGGGATAGCATAACGATCACTTTTACACTTTCTCCTTTATATCCTATTATTCCAAATTGCTTAACCGTGATCACATTTGGTTTATTGACCAATAAAAATAAAAAAGCTAATTCATTATTAATCAACCGCAATACTTTTAAACAGAGGTAATTTTATCATTTTTTTTGAAAAAATATAAAAATTTACTTTTGAAAATCATATCTTTGCAGCATTAACATAAATAGTTATTTCTAACCGTTTATGTTGACAGGCATCCATAGCTCAGCTGGATAGAGCACCGGTTTTCTAAACCGTAGGTCATAGGTTCGAATCCTATTGGGTGTACAAAAAAGCCGCTTTAATTTGTTAAAGCGGCTTTTTATTTGGTTAATTTTTTGGGGACAGCTTAATAATTACCTGTCACTCCTATTTCTAAGCCACGTAACTCGGCTAAACCACGTAATCTGCCAATGGCAGAGTATCCAGGGTTGGTTTCTTTATTCAAGTCATCCAACATTTGATGGCCATGATCGGGTCTGAAAAGTATAGGCGTAGCTCTTTTTGCATTTTCGGCAGTTACAGCTTTCATTATTTCATACATATTTACATCTCCACCTAAGTGATCTGCTTCGTAAAAATTACCTTCCTCATCTTTGGTTACATTGCGTAGATGTAAAAAATATACACGCTCTTTTACAGCTTCAAAAATCTCTAGCGGATTGTTGTTCACCCCTGCCCCGAGCGAACCCGTACAATAACAAATCCCATTGAAAGGCTGGTTTACCGACTCTAAAATTGCTACTAAATCTTCTTTGGTACTGGCAATACGTGGTAAGCCCAAAATTGGATATGGCGGATCATCTGGGTGGATGGTCATTTTAATATCGTTTTGTGTACAAGTATCGGCTATGCCTGCTAAAAACCAAGTTAAATTTTCTTTCAAACCTTTTTCGCCTATGTTTTGGTAAAGCGTTATGCTGTTTTGAAGTGCTTCTAACTCTATTTCTTTTTCGTTTGGTATACCCATTAAAACGTTAATACGCAAAGCATCTATTTCATTAGCGCTTAGCTGTTCAAATTTAGCTTTTGCTTTGGCTAAAATATTTGCTGGATAATCCAACTCAGCAGCCTCTCTTTTTAAAACGTAAAGATCAAAAATAGCCAAATCAGTCCAGTTAAAATACAAAGCCTTTGATCCATCGGTCATTGTTAAATCTAACTGCGTTCTGGTCCAATCCAACACTGGCATAAAGTTATAGCAAACAGTTTTGATACCACATTTGGCCAAGTTTTTTAAGGCAGCATTGTAATTGTCTAAGTATTTTTGGGCATCATGTGCACGCGTTTTGATAGCTTCGTGTACAGGAACACTTTCTACCACATCCCAAGTTAAACCAGCGGCTTCTATGATGGACTTACGCTCTTGTATATCGGCTAGTGGCCAAACTTCTCCATGCGGAATATGATGCAATGCCGTAACAATTGCGGTTGCTCCTGCTTGTTTTACATCTTGTAGGCTTACTGGATCGGTAGGGCCATACCAGCGCCATCCTTGTGTGAGTTTATGTTTAAAAATGCTCATTTTATTCTAATATAAGCCAATATTACCCAAATAATGAATAAGGTAAAAAGAATGCGAAAAAAATATTTACTTAAACGTTGGCGTAAAAATAGAGCTAGTTCATAAAATGATACAAAAACAATACTTCGCCTACATATGCTGGTTTAAGTTGATCTTTAATTTCTAAAATAGCTTCAATGGTTACTTTGGTGATCCCTCTTAAATTGACAATAGCTTTTAACTTGGTTTTTAGGCGTACCTCACTGTCAACAGTAACTGCTTGTCCGAACTTAAAATTATCTATCCCATAATTGATTTCCATCTTCAGGTTATGTATTTCGGCAATTTGTTTCCATAAATATGGGATGAGCGATAAAGTTAAATAGCCATGCGCTATGGTTGTTTTAAACGGACTTTCGCTAGCTGCTTTTTGCTCATCGGTATGTATCCATTGATGATCTAAGGTGGCGTCGGCAAATTTATTGATTTGTTGTTGCGTGATACAGTGCCATTGCGATACCCCTAACTCTTGGCCCAAATAGGCTTCAAATTCTTGGTAATTACTTATTTTAATCATTTTGACTTATTTTAA
>CANHHZ010000185.1 GCA_947460275.1 Sphingobacteriaceae bacterium
GCTTCGGCAGAAATAAAAACCAAATAATTAGACGTTAATTAAAGTTATATTTGAATAGTTAAAATTAGTAACCAAAAGAAATGAAAGTTCTCAAATTTGTATTTTTTACTTTAAGTATTACATTGTTTATAGCTTGTAGTGATAAAGAAGCACAAAATGTTGCTGCGGTAACTGCTCCAAAATCGGAAAATCCTTTTTCATTTTATAAATCCATCGAAATTAAACCTGGTTTTAATTTTGAAGTATTAAGCTGGGGAAAAGGAGTGGATACCTTGGGCGGGTTTTTGATATTAATGTCCGATTCAGCAAAAAATAACTATAAATCTGTTTCTGTAGAAAGAAAAGGTAAAATAACCGATGCATGGAATATGGATTTAGATAATGACGGTAATCCGGAAATTTATATACAGTATGTGGTCAGAAAAAATGTAAACGACATCAATGTTTACGAGTATTCAAATGGGAGCTTTAATAAAATTAGCTTTCCAGGCCTAAGAAGCGACATTAAAGAAAGCTACCAAGGCAACGATAAATTTTATGTAAAAAGTGGCGAATTGTTTAGAAATGTGCCAATTATAAATGTAAATGGCAACAAAAAAACTACAGAAACCAAGACTTTTAAGTATAGGTTGGGTGGCAATTCTTTTTCAAGCACAGAACTTAAACCTTAATTGTATTTGCTTAGCTCGTTGATCAGGTGATTATCCCATCTCTTTTGGGCTGATAAATCTAATCCATGTTGGGTTTCATTGTCGTACTGGTCTTGCATATTGTTGTACACCACCCTTAACTGTTGATCTGTTTCCGTGATTAGGCGCTTGTAATTACTGGCGGTATAATTTTGAGAACTGATTTTAATTTCTGCTTCTTTCAAATGTAAGAAACCGATATTTGCATGTCCTTGTTCGTGGTTTAACAATTGTTCGCTTGCTTTTTGGTCGGTTATTTTTTCTTTTTTAACCCACGAATTCAAGGAATCTACGCCTCCATAAAATTTAAACTCAATGCTAAAAACCCCATCTCTAATTTTTACATTGTAACGGTATCTAAAATGGGTTTTGGTTTCGGCGTAATATGGAGAATTGTAGTTAGGTATACCCTTAAAATGGATATTCCATTGTAGTTGTAGTGGTTTTTCTTGGCTATTGATTTTAAATGAGCTCAACAATATCAGCACTAAACCGCAAATTAGGCGTATTTTTTTTGGTTGATTACTCATTACTTTTTATAAACTGTTTGCCAATTCGTTCAAGTTTTTCAATAAGCAAAGTAATTTTTTCTTTGTCTTTTTTTATAATCGCTTTTCTTAAAATAGTTGAGCATAAAATAATCCAACCAAAACTAAGCACTAAAGCAAATATTTTTTGCCAAACCTCGAAATTTTCTAAAACTTCAATAAAATAAAGTCCCATGCCTAAAGACAATGCAGTGGTGTAAAACCAATACAAGCGGTTGTGTAGAGCCATTCTGCTAACTTGGTAGCGTTTAAGTTGGTTTATAAATTGATTGGGATTTACCGTAAAATCATTTTTAGCAATAATGCGGTAATTGTTGTATAAAATAACGGTATATACACCAACAGCGGCAATAACAATACTGATGCCTAGATAAGTTGTCCACGATTGAAAACTTAAAAACAGCCATATCGCAGTAACTGTAAAAAATGAAATGGCCATGCCCGCTATATTGAGTAGCGATTTCACGCGGAGGCTATTTACTTCTTTTTTGGCTTGCTTCAGCATTTCATCGGCAGATATTTTTACCTCAACCGTATGCTTAGCCCAAAGTGCTTCTATTTCATTAAATTCTTGCATGATGATTGTATAATTCTGTCAATTTTTGTTTAATTCGATGAATTTTCACCCTTAAATTTCCTTCGCTAATGCCCGATATCTCGGCAATTTCTGCATAAGGCAGCTCATCCAAAACCATAGTAATAATCAATCGGTCGTTTTCTTCTAGTTTGGCTATCGATTGATATAGCATCGCTACTTGCTCATTTTTTTCAGAATGTTCTTCAACTTTGGTTTCGATGATGTTGTCTGTCAATTCATCCTTAGCTTGTTTTTTTTCGGAACGCAAATACGTTAAACAAGTATTTACGGCAATGCGGTATATCCAAGTAGAAATTAACGACTTGTTTCTAAATTTATCTAAGTTTTGCCAAACCTTTAAAAATGTTTCTTGTAATAGATCGTTCGCAGCATCATGATCACCCGTATATCCATAGCACAAGTGAAAAATCTTTTTTGAGTTTTTATCGAATATTTCTTTAAATAAAATATCTTTTTGATCCACTTAAAATCTTTTTGTTAGGTTTTTTTTAGATAAGCGCTAGCTCCCTTTGTTACATTCAAAGATGTAAAATAATCAACATTGTTCACACAATAATTTAATTATTGTAGTTTTACACTTTAATTTAAAACTTAAACCAAAACAATGTCAAGTAAAAATAAACTTACCTTCTTTATCTTTTTAGCACTTGTAATGGGTGTTGCAGTAGGTTATTATTTAAATGTGAGTTCTTTTAGCCAAAACAACAACGCTATTTACAGTGCTGATGTGCAAATTAAAAAGGTGGAAACTCAAATGAGCAAACTTACCGACACTACTGTGGCGCAATATGCAGTTTTAAAAACCCAAAAAGCTGATTTGGTAAAGCTTAAAAAAGATAACGAAACAACAAGAGAAAAAAAACTAGAACCTTTTACTTTGCTAAGCGATATTTTTTTACGCTTAATAAAAATGATTGTAGCCCCCTTGGTATTTACTACGCTTGTAGTAGGAGTGGCCAAAGTTGGCGATATCAAGGCTGTTGGCCGCATCGGCGGAAAAACCATGCTTTGGTTTATCAGTGCTTCATTTTTGTCGCTTTTATTGGGTATGCTTTTGGTAAACCTTTGGAAGCCAGGCGAAGCGATGAACCTGCCTTTGCCAAGTAGCCATACAGATACCGGGATAAAAGGTGCCGCTTTGTCGTTGAAAGATTTTATCTCACATATTTTCCCTAAAAGTTTTGCAGAGGCAATGGCTACCAACGAGATATTGCAAATCGTTGTTTTTTCACTCTTTTTTGGGGTAGCTACTGCTGCGGTAGGCGAAAAAGGAAAAGTAGTGATCGAGTTTTTTGACTCAGTAGCGCATATCGTATTAAAAGTTACAGGTTATGTAATGAATTTTGCACCTTTTGCAGTTTTTGGAGCCATGGCAGCCATTGTAGCTAAACAAGGCATCAGTGTGTTATCAACCTACGCCCTTTTTATAGGCGAATTTTATTCAGGCATGCTCATTTTATGGCTACTGTTAATTTTGGTTGGCTATTTGATTTTAAAGAAAAGAATTTTTAACCTCATAAATAGAATGAAAGAGCCAGTGATGCTGGCTTTTAGTACGGCAAGTAGCGAAGCGGCCTATCCGCGTACCATGTTGCAATTGGAGCGTTTTGGCTGTAAAGATAAAATTGTAAGTTTTGTTTTGCCTTTGGGTTATTCGTTCAATTTAGATGGGTCTATGCTGTACATGACCTTTGCTTCTATATTTATTGCGCAATGTTATGGTATTCACTTGCCTTTAGATAAGCAGTTGACCATGTTATTGATCTTAATGCTCACCAGCAAAGGCATTGCAGGGGTTCCTCGTGCATCTTTGGTGGTTATTGCGGGTACCATTGCCACTTTTAACATTCCAGAAGCAGGTTTAGCTTTGTTGATTGGTATTGATCCATTGTTAGACATGGGCAGATCGGCAACCAATGTGGTGGGTAACAGTATTGCTACTGCGGTAGTAAGTAAATGGGAAGGCGAACTTACAGGCCCGTTGGATTAACTTTGAAAACACAAAAAAAATGACAAGCAGAGGCAAAAAAATATTCTTGATATCAACGGTAGTTATTCCCTTTTTAATTTATGCTATTGTTTATTATGCGCCTATCATACGTAATGCGCCTTTTAAAGCGAAAGAATTTGTCTCATTAGAATACAAATGGGGTGCAGGTGATAGTTTGGTTAATTCCTACAATTCGGCCACAGGCGAGTACAAATATCTTAACGATAAAGATTCGTTGGTGTCCACTAAAATAATGCTAAGCGCCAGAGATAAAAAATTTTTGGATAGCACTGCTGATGA
>CANHHZ010000186.1 GCA_947460275.1 Sphingobacteriaceae bacterium
TAAATAACATCTATTCTTTGGCCTATCAAAAATCTGAAAAAACTGCTGATGCTATTTTAAAGCTTTCGGAGATGATGCGCTACATGATTTATGAAAGTAACGACAGTTGGGTAGAGTTGAGCAAAGAAATAGAATATGTACAAAGCTACGTAGAACTCCAAAAATTACGTTTTAAGGATGGTGCTACCGTAGAGATGAATATTAACGGAGAAATAGACGGACAAAAAATTATTCCTCTGATTTTGATTTCATTTGTTGAAAATGCTTTTAAACATGGCGTAGCCAACGATACAAAGGACCCCATTAAGATTAACATTATTGCCAACAAAAAAATACTCCATTTTAGTGTTACTAATAGAAAAAACACGAGTAACAAAGACGCCATGGGTGGCGTTGGATTAAACAATGTTGAACGCCGTTTGCAATTACTTTATCCAGATAGATATAAATTAAATATTGTAAATTCGGCTACCCATTATACCTCAGAATTAATGTTAAACCTATGATTTTAAAATGTATTGTTGTTGATGATGAGCCATTGGCGCTCGATATCATTGAAAATTATATTTCGAAAGTTCCTTTTTTACAATTGATAACACGTACCGAAAATGCAATTGAAGCGTTGCAAATGGTGCAAGAAGGAGGTGTAGATTTAGTTTTTTTAGATGTGCAAATGCCCGATTTGACAGGTATTCAATTTTTAAAAATTGCTGGTCATAAGGCAAATTACATCTTAACAACTGCCTATTCGCAATATGCGCTAGAAAGCTACGACTTAAACGTTTCAGACTATTTATTAAAACCCATCGCCTTTGATCGGTTTTATAAAGCTGTAGAAAAAGTACACCATCAACTGCAAAAGGTCGAACCTGCGGCGACTGTTGCAGAACCTTCCTCTGCTCTTCCTCCAAACAACCACATACAAGATTTTATTTTCGTAAAAACCGAACATAAAATTCAAAAAGTACAGCTCGAAGATATCTTATACATAGAGGGGCTAAAAGATTACATTTCAATTTTCACAAAAACAGAACGGATAATTACCCTTCAAAACATGAAAAAAATGGAAGAAATTTTGCCAAAAGGCGAATTTATCAGGGTTCATAAATCATATATTATTGCACTGAATAAAATAGAGTGTATAGAGCGCAGCAGAATTGCCATTGCTGGTAAAACCATCCCAATTGGCGATACCTATAGAGACGAATTTTTTAAATTAATTGACGGCAAGAATTTAAGCTAAAGGTTGATTTAATTTTGTCCTAATTGCATTTTCGGCAGCCAAAGTAATTTCTTCGGCATTTTTATCGACTTGGTCAATTGGAGGCAAAACTGTCCATTTTATACTTTCGCCGGCACTTAATGGAAACGCCCCAAAACGTACAATTTTCCATGAATTTTCAATCGCCACTGGCACAATTAACGAGGCAGGTGCGGCTTTTAAAAGTGTGGCAATACCACCAACTTGAAATGTTTTTAACTTGCCATCTTTAGCTCTAGTACCTTCGGCAAAAATAACGGCACTCCAGTTCTTCTCTTTCATTCTTCGGCCAAGCTTTATAATTTCAGAAACGGCTTGTTTGCTGTCTTTTCTGTCAATATTTGCACCACCGCCATATTTTAGATTAAATGAAATCGAAGGAATGCCTTTGGTAAGTTCAATTTTGGAAATAAATTTTGGTTGATACTTACGTAAATACCAAATTAAACCAGGAATATCGTACATACTCTGATGATTGGCCACAAAAATAATAGGCTTATCGCTAGGCAGGTTTTGGTTGTTGATAAACGTAATGCTATTGCCCAAAAACCAATTGCAATAGGTAAGAAAAAAATTGAGCACATTAACCGATGTTTTGTGTGCCCGGTAACCCAAAAACTTATAACAAACCCATTGCACAGGCTGAAAAACAACTAGCAGCAAAAAAAAGAAAAAGTAAAAAATTGGAGTAAGTAAATAGCCTATTATTTTTTTCATATCGAGTTAAATCCTGCCTTCTTGTATTAATATTTTGGTTTTTAGTATCGCTGCTACGCTAATACTATCTGTAATTCGTCCGTCTATTACCATTTGATATGCTTGTGCAAATGGCATTTTCTTAATTACCAACTGTTCGGTTTCTTCGGGTTGGGCTTTACCCATTTGCAAGTTTTGAGCAATGTAAATAATAGCCAGCTCGTCACTTACCGAGTTAGACAAATGCATTCGCTGTATTTCGGTAAACTTTTGGGCCGAAAGGCCTGTCTCTTCGGCTAGTTCTCGCTTGGCACTTTCCATAGGATCAACGTTAAGTGCGCCTCCACCCTCGATAATCTCCCAACTGTAAGCTTTTAAAGGAAAACGATATTGGCCAACTAACCATGTGTTCAAATCATCATCTAAAGGCAAAACACCGATGGCCATGTTTTTGAAATGCACTTCGCCATAAATCCCTTGACCACCCGAAGGGTTTAAAACTTGATGCTCGGTTAAAGAAATCCAGTCGTTATCGTAAACTTTTGTGCTGTTTAAAACTTCCCAAGGGTTGGCACTGTCATCCATGCTGCAAGATACACAGCTTTAAGGTGATTGCAAAAACTTAGTAAAAATTGGCGATGGTGGAAACCAAAAGTTAAATTAAAATTTTACGTTCAAAGTGCCTTTATTTGGCTTATGCGCTGCATAATTCCACTTTGGCCCTTCTTTTAACAGCCGAATTGCTTCTTGATTGTAAACCTCTTCAACAGCTTTTACAACAAGGATGTTTACAGGGTCTCCGTTGGCATTCACTTGAAAAGACAACTCCACTTCCTTACCAGATAAGCCTTTTTTAATTAACTTGTTGTTAGTGTTGATGTACGCTTGATAGGTTTTCCATCCTTTTACGGGCTCAACTGCTACTGTAGCTGATGATAGTTCTTTAGCCGCAACTTTTGGCGCAAGATTTACCTCAACCCTTTTAGCTTGTTTTGCCAATTGCTCTTGGCGCTTGTTCTCTTTCATCCAAAACAATACACTCACAATCACAAATAAAACCGCAGCAGCCGATGCAATGCTCAACCGCTGCGATGTGATTCGCCACCTTTTTTCATTTTCGGGCTTTTCGGCAACCCTTTGCTCCAGTTTTTTTTGCAACAACGATAAACTATAATTGCGCTTAGGTGATTGACTTAAACCCGCCAAAGCCTCGGCTACAAACACATCTTCGAGCGAAATTTTCTCAATTTGATGCATAGTTTTGGCATCAAGTTTACCATCTAGGTAATCTTCCAAAACATCTATAGCTAACCATTCGTTATTGTTCACTGTTTTTTTCTATACAAATTTTCAAATTGCGTTTACCATTTTGGATATAACTCTTTACTTTAAGCATATCATAGCCCGTAATCTCGGCTATTTCTTTATAACATTTTTCTTGCAGGTAAAATAACTCTACACTTTTTTTCTGTTCTTGGTTTAAGGTTTCTAAACATTTTTCCATTACCCTTAATTGGGTTTCTTTGCTTTCGTCAATATCCAGATGCACAACATCGCTATTTTCCACAAAAGTTTCTTCTATAGAAATAGTTTGATATTTACCAGCCTTGCGCAAGGCCATTAAGCAGTAATTGCGAGCCAAAACGTGTAGCCAACTTTTAAAGTTTTGCACCTGATGTAGCTTTAGCTTGACCACCAGCTCTTCAAAAATTTGCATTACAGCATCTTTACTCTGTTCGTCATCCTTAAAATAATTAAAACAAACACCATATACCAAGTGCATATATTTATTGTAAAGCACACCCAATACCTCCAAATTGCCGCTGTTTTGATAGGCAGCAATGAGCGATGCATCATCTTGCTCATTAATTTTGACGGTATTTTTAATAAATTTCAAATGGAAAAATGTAAATGTTAATCAAGTATAAAAATATTTTGGGACAAATGACACACCATAACTAAAATAGAAACACACATTGTGATATTGTGGATAATTTTTTCTCTATTTAAACCAATTTATTACTAATTTGTTCTATCAAAAAAACATGCTAAAAAAGTCCTGTGAACGGGATATCCGTGAAGGGCAGGCACACCATAACAAAAAAGCGCTATCAAAAATTTGATTGCGCTTTTTTAATGCTTGAGTCTTTTTTAAAA
>CANHHZ010000187.1 GCA_947460275.1 Sphingobacteriaceae bacterium
CGATGGGTGGTGTAGCACACAAACCTTGGCGCTTGATTCAGGCCGAAAGCTTTTTAAAAGGAAAAGCTGCCACAAAAGCCAATTTTGAACAAGCCGCTAAAATGGAAATGAACACCGCTAAAAGCTTCGGCGAAAACGATTTCAAATTGAAGATGGTTCCAAATGCAATCATCGAGGCACTTACCTTAGCTAAAGACAAAGCCTAACATGAAAGATTTATTTTTGATTGACGAAAACGACCGTGTAGACGGTGTAGATAAGGTGACAGGAAAGGCAAAATATTTTGCCGAATATCAATTACCAGGCCTAACGTATGGCGTTTTGGTAACCAGTACCATCACTAAAGGAAAAATTACAGCTATTGATAGCAAAGCAGCCAGCAATGCTCCTGGAGTTTTAGCGATATTATCGCATTTAAATAAACCTTCGGTACCTGCTTACGAACAAGAAGGAGGCGCTAAGCTGAAGATTTTTTATACCGACGAAATTCATTTCAACGGACAACCCATTGCACTTGTGGTGGCCGATACTTTTGAGCGAGCCACTTATGCAGCAACACTGGTAAAGGTAAGTTACAACGAAGCTATATTCAATACCAATTTTGAGGCCAGCGTAATGGATAGTCAAGCTAAAAAATTGCAAGGCCAACCGCCTTACAAAAGAGGCATAGAAAATGCATACAAAACTGCCGATGTTCAGGTAGAACAAGTTTATACCATTCCAATAGAAACCCATAACCCAATGGAACTACATGGTATCATTGCCGATTGGAAAGCAGATGATAAGCTTACTGTTTACGCCAAAACACAAGGCGTAAAATCTACTCAAAATACCTTAGCAAATACTTTTAAAATTCCGGCTGAAAATATCCAGGTAAATTCAGAATTTGTGGGGGGAGGTTTTGGAATGGCTTTAAGAACTTGGCCATTAGAAATTGCCACAGTAATGGCCTCAAAGCAACTCAAAAAACCTGTTAAATTGGTCATTACCCGTAATCAAATGTTTACTATGGTAGGTAACCGACCGGCAGCTTACCAAAAAATTGGATTAGGAGCCACCAAAGAAGGAAAAATTACAGGAATTTCGCATACCGCTTTTGGTCAAACTTCAACTTACGAAACCTTTACCGAAGGGGTGGTAGGAATGACTAAATTTATGTACGATTCGCCCAATGTAAACACCAATTATTACGTTGTTCCTTTAGATATGGGGGTACCCATTTGGATGCGTGGCCCAGGCGAAGCCACTGGTGCCTTTGCTTTAGAAAGTGCAATTGACGAAATGGCTTACGCCCTAAATATGGATCCACTTGAGTTTAGGGTTAAAAATGATCCCGAAAAGGATTTAGCGCAAAACAAGCCCTTTTCTAGTAAAAATGTAAAAGAGGCTTATGCCTTAGGAGCCGAAAAAATAGGGTGGACAAACAGAAAACAACAACCAGGAAGTAATGGAGATGGCTCTTGGAAAATTGGTTATGGTGTTAGCGTTGGCGTATTTAATGCAGGCAGGGGTAAAGCCAGTGTAAAGGGAGTTTTAAATACCGATGGAAGATTACTTTTGCAAAGCGCTGTAAGCGATATTGGTCCGGGTACTGGAACTGCCATGACCTTAATAGCTAGTAGGTTAATGGGCATACGTGTGGAAAAAATTACGTTCGAGCTAGGCGACTCATCTTTACCTCCAGCACCTAGTCAGGGTGGTTCTTCTACACTTTCTACTGTTGGTTCGGCAGTAAATGATTTATGCGTAGCGTTAAAAAAGCAGATCACGGAGTTAGCCGCGAAGGTAAATATGGAGGCTAATGCCCATTTTACCGAAGTGTTACAAAAAAACAATTTACCATCAATAGAAATTACGCAACAATCTCAGGCCAATCCCGAAGCCAAAAATTATGCGATATACTCTTTTTCTATCCACTTTGTGCAGGTAAAAGTACACCAACTTACAGGGGTAGTAAAAGTGAGTAAAGTTGTTTCTGTAGCAGATTCTGGGAAAATAATTAGTCCTAAAACTGCTCGCAGCCAAATGGTAGGTGGTGCAGTTGGCGGTATTGGCATGGCCTTAACCGAAGAAGCAATTTTAGACCACAGATACGGGAAGTACATCAACAATAACTTTGGCGATTACCATGTACCTGTGCATGCTGATGTGCCTGAAATTGAAACTATTTTTATTGATAAACCCGATCCAATTATCAATCCAATGGGGGCAAAAGGCATGGGCGAAATTGCTTTGATAGGTTTTTCTGCGGCGGTAGCCAATGCAGTTTTTAACGCTACAGGGAAAAGAGTGAGAAGCTTGCCAATTACACCGGATAAAATTTTAGAGGCTTAGGGGTTTTTTGAGTTAAGAGTTAAAATTCCCTAACGAAAAGACAAGCTCAGCGTAACAGAATAAAATTTTAGCACTATATCTTCTTTTATGGGCAAAATTTAAAGTTTCAGCTTTGCGAAAAAATCCCAAAGAACTATACCAGCAGAAATTACAATATTAAAAGAGTGTTTAGTGCCAAACTGAGGTATTTCTATGCAGCTGTCTATTTTTTGCATGGCTTCATCGCTCACGCCATTTACTTCATTGCCAAAAATTAAGGCATATTTTGCGCTGGCATCGGGCTTAAAAGTATGTAGCATTGTGCTATTTTCGGCTTGTTCTATCGCTATAATTTGATAACCTAGATGGCGCAATTCATCTATCGCGGTTAAAGTATCGTCAAAATGTTGCCAATCTACTGATGATGTTGCGCCAAGCGCTGTTTTCTCTATCTCTCGGTGTGGGGGTTGTGCTGTAATACCACACAAAATTACTTTTTCAATTGCAAAACCATCTGCAGTTCTAAAAATAGAACCTACATTGTGCATACTCCTTACGTTATCAAGAATTACCACCACAGGCAATTTTTCTTGTTCCTTAAATTCGGCTAGGTCTACACGGTTTAACTCATCTAGTTTTAGTTTACGCATGCTACAAACTTAAAAACATTAGTTCGGTTTTAAAAAAATACACCGCATATATTCTTTTTTAAAAAGGATACTTTGAAAAAAAGACGCATTTACAATATTTAAGGATATTGTTTAGTCAAATGGTAAAACTTTTCAACATAAGGCTGTACATTAGTTCTTATTTTAGTAAATTCGCAAGGTTATAGTAAAACCTAATTTAAATTCGTGTTAAGCGAACATTATTATTTATGGCAGAAGATTTAGAAAATCAACAGAACGACAAAATTATTTCAATAAATATAGATGAGCAGATGAAGTCTGCTTATATCGATTATTCGATGTCGGTTATCGTAAGTAGGGCTTTGCCTGATGTGCGGGACGGTTTAAAACCGGTACATCGTAGGGTATTGTATGGGATGTTGGATTTAGGCTTAGGCGCTGGCAAACCTTACAAAAAATCGGCACGTATTGTAGGAGAGGTGTTGGGTAAGTATCACCCGCATGGCGACTCATCGGTATATATGACTATGGTACGTATGGCTCAAGAATGGAGTTTACGTTATTTAATGGTAGATGGTCAAGGTAACTATGGTTCTATCGATGGCGACTCGCCAGCGGCCATGCGTTATACTGAGGCTCGTTTCCAAAAAATTGCCGAAGATATGTTAGCCGACATCAACAAAGATACTGTTGATTTTCAACTTAACTTTGATGATTCTTTGCAAGAACCAACGGTATTGCCTGCAAAAGTACCCAACCTATTAATTAATGGTTCATCGGGTATAGCAGTGGGTATGGCTACTAATATGGCTCCCCATAACATTACCGAAGCTATCAATGCAACCATTGCCTACATCGACAATAACGAAATTACCATTCCTGAATTAATGAAGCATATTAAAGGTCCTGATTTTCCAACAGGAGCAATTATATATGGTTTTGCAGGAGTACAAGAAGCTTTTGAAACAGGTAGAGGACGTATTGTAATGCGTGCAAAAGCCGAAATTGAAAGCCATAAAGACCGCGATAGTATTATCGTCACTGAAATTCCTTACCAAGTAAACAAAGCCCAAATGATTGAGCGTACTGCTGAATTGGTTGGCGAGAAAAAATTGGAAGGTATTTCTAATATCAAAGACGAATCGAACAAAGATGGTATTAGAATC
>CANHHZ010000188.1 GCA_947460275.1 Sphingobacteriaceae bacterium
AAGTGGCGAACATCGCATTAGTAATTTTTTGCTTTGGCAAGTAGCTTATACCGAATTTTATTTTACCGAAACTTTATGGCCCGATTTCAGAAGAGAACATCTATTTGAAGCCATTGTAGATTACCAAAAACGCGAACGACGCTTTGGAAAAATTAGCGAACAATTGAACTAATTTTACTTTTAACACTTTTTAACAGGAGTTTAAATTAACTTAGCAACGTTTTTTAGATTGTAAATGAAAAGAATATACCAACTTATATTTTTGTTATTGATTGCTTCACCATCGATAGCTCAAATCCGTACAAAACCCTCGCAGGCTGTACCATCGTTAAAAGTAGATGGACTTAGCTTAGATTATTTTTCTCCAAAACCCTATATCATTGGAGGAACAACTTTAACCGGGACAGAATATTTAGATAAGGAGGTAATTATAACCCTATCTAAATTGACTAAGGGAGAAACTGTAGTTTTGCCAGGAGAAGTTACTTCAAATGCAATCAAAAACCTTTGGTTACAAGGTTTATTTGACGACGTACAACTAAACGTAAGCAGAATAGATGCAGATACAGTTTATTTTGATATTCAAGTGGTAGAAAAACCACGCTTAAGTAGTTTTGAAATTATTGGAGTTTCCAAATCTCAACAAACAGATTTAAATGAAAAATTGGCCGAAAAAGCAGGAAAAACAATCATAAATGACAATCTGTACAACACCACAAAAACTATTATCAATAAATATCTTTTAGATAAAGGATATTTTTATACCAGTATTGATTTTAAATCTAAAAAAGACCCAAATCAAGAAAATAGCGTTATTTTACAGGTAATTGTTAACAAAGGCGACAGGGTAAAAGTACACGAAATTAACTTTGAAGGCAACAAGCAATTTACTTCTTCAAAATTGAGAAAAATGCTTAAAAAAACTAAGCAACAAGCTTTTTATAAGGTTTTTGGTAGCGGAAAATTTAATAAAGAGAAATACGAGGAAGATAAAGTAACGTTAGTCGCTAAAATGCAAGAGAAAGGCTACCGAGATGCCTCAATTGTAACTGATAGTATCTATAAATACAACAACAAATCTGTTGGTATAAAGCTAAAAGTTAATGAAGGGCCTAAATACTATTTTGGAAACATTACATGGATTGGAAATGCAAAGTATACTACAGTTTTTCTTGAAAAAGTATTTGGTATAGAAAAAGGGGAACTATTTAGCGAAGAGAAATTAGAGAAAAAACTGCGTGGAAGTGCAAATGGTGATGATGTTTCTAGTGTTTACTTAAATGACGGATACCTAACTTTTAATATAGATCCGGTACAAACTAAAATATATAAAGACACAGTTGATATTGAAATGCGCATTTATGAAGGCCCACAATATACCAACAATAAAATTTCTATAGTAGGTAATACCATAACCAATGATAGGGTAGTGTTAAGAGAAATTCGCACCAAACCAGGCGATAAATTCTCTAAAGAGTTGTTGGTGCGAAGTGTTCGTGAAATTGGTCAGTTAGGTAATTTTGATGAATCTAAAACCAATCCAATTCCAAAACCAAACCCAACTGATGGTACCGTAGATATTGAATATCATGTTGAAGAAAAGCCTTCAGACCAAATTGAATTATCTGGTGGTTTTGGTGGCGGACGTGTTATCGGTACCTTAGGCTTAACATTCAATAATTTTTCATTAAAAAACTTGTTTAATGGTAGCGCATATAAACCACTGCCAAAAGGAGACGGCCAAAAATTAAGTTTGCGTGGTCAAACTAACGGTAAATTTTATCAGTCATATAGTTTCTCTTTTTCCGAACCTTGGTTTGGCGGTAAAAAACCAGTTAGTTTTGGATTGAGTGCTTTTACTTCTTTACAATCAAATGGTTTGAGTTCGGGTGACGAAAATTTGAATAAAATTCGTTTAAATGGCGTTTCTATAAGTTTAGGTAGGAAATTAAAATGGCCAGACAACTGGTTCTCTTTAGTGCATACCTTAAACTTAAACCAATATATTTTAAATAATTATCCTGGTTATTTGTTCAAAACAGGTACTTCTTATAATATTAACCTTACTCAAGAAATTGCAAGAGATTCTAGAAATCATAATATTTTTCCAACAGGTGGAGCTTACATCAGATTTACCATTCAGGCAACACCACCATATTCGTTATTAAACAAAGTAAATTATGTAATTGCATCAGATAAGCAACGTTATAAATTTACTGAATATCATAAATGGAAATTTGAGGCTCAGTGGTTTCAAAATGTTGTAGGTAAATTGGTGTTTAAAGCACAGGCTCAATTTGGTTTCTTGGGTACTTACAATAGCGCCGTAGGCCAATCAGCTTTTGAACGCTTTAAATTGGGTGGAGATGGTATGCAAGGATTTGATTTCTTACAAGGATCAGAATTAATTGCGATGCGAGGTTATTCAAACAACTCAGTTATTCCTGTAGGTTCAGACCCAACAATTGCAAGAAGTTCTGGTAGCCCTATATTTAATAAATACGTTATGGAGCTTCGTTATCCAGTAATAAGTAGCCAACAAGCAACAGCATTTATTACTACTTTTGCCGAAGGGGGTAATACCTGGAATAAATTTAGTGATTTTAATCCATTTAATGTACGAAGATCAGTAGGTGTTGGCGCAAAAATATTTTTGCCTATATTTGGTTTGTTAGGTATAGACTATGGTTATGGATTTGATAAAATACCAGGTATTTCAGATGCCAATAAAGGTCAATTCCATTTCAGCATTGCACAACAATTGGGTGGTTTTAATTAGATTTTTTTAATATGAACATAAAGAAATATGTATTAGGTAGCTTTTTGTTTGTAGTGGGGCTAACAGCATCTGCACAAAAATTTGCTTACGTAGACACAGAGTATATTTTAAAACATATGCCAGAATATAAATCATCTTTGACACAATTAGATGGATTGTCTAAGTTGTATCAAAAACAGATTGATGATAGTTTTGCTGACATAGATAGGATGTACAAAACGTATCAAGCAGATCAGGTATTGCTTACAGATGAAATGCGCCGACGAAGAGAGAACGATATTATCGAAAAAGAAAAAAAAGCCAAAGAGATGCAAAGACAAAAATTTGGCCCCGATGGTGAACTTTTTCAAATGCGTACTAAATTGATTAAACCAATTCAAGAAAAAGTAACAACAACGATAGCCGAAACGGCAAAAAATAAATTTATCGATTTTGTTTTTGATAAAAGTAGCGAATCTACGATGATGATATATGCCAGCAGCAATTACGATATTAGCAATGATGTAATTATTAGATTGGGATATAAACCAGGGACATTAGTAAACTAACACACAATATAAATTTTAAAACAATTATTAAGTAAATAGAAAATGAAAAAGTTAATTAACGTATTATTTGTTGCTGCAGGTTTAGTGCTTACTTCCAATGTAGCTAGTGCACAACAAAAATTTGGGCATATCAATTCTGACGAAATTTATGCTGTAATGCCAGAGGCCAAAACAGCACAAACGACAATAGAAAACTTAGCTAAAACCAAGCAAACCGAAATTGATAAAATGATCAACGAATATCAAACTAAACTTAAAGCTGCTCAGGACAAAGAAAAAACTTTGAGCGAAGCCAATAAAGAAGTAGTGATGAAAGAATTACAAGTTGCTGGTCAAGAAATTCAGGATTTACAAAAAAGAATCGAAGATGCTCGTACCAAAGCAACCAATGATATTCAAGCAAAGCAAGGAGAAATTTTCCCTGTAATTAATCAAAAAGTGGCAACTGCTATGAGTGCAGTTGCAAAAGAAAAGGGTTTAGCTTATGTTTTTGATGTATCTGCTTCGCAAGGCTTCAATAACTTAGTTTATTTTGATGGTGGCGAAGATATCACTGCAGCAGTTAAAACTAAATTAGGGATTGGAACAACTCCTGTAGCTCCAAAAACTATCAAAAAATAATTAGATATAATTTAATATCTTTAGCGGAATTGGGTGTAAAGCTCAATTCCTTTTTTTTTGGTAAAATTTAATGTGTAAGTAAGTGC
>CANHHZ010000189.1 GCA_947460275.1 Sphingobacteriaceae bacterium
ATTGGCAATTGAGAAATATTTAAGGTTTTCATCACGTTGATAGCTTCCGCAATTGTTTTTTCGCAATCGAGCATTACTACTTCTTGATTGGCACACTTTGCTAATATAGAACGAGCAGTTAGTTTTTCATCGGCTAAAAATCCACGTTCACGCAACCAATCTTCATTGTACATTTTGCCCATATATCGGCTACCGTGGTCATGAAAAATAATTACCACCACATCTTCTGGCTTCAACTTATCTTTAAGTTGCAGCAACCCTGCAACGGCCGACCCTGCAGAATTTCCTGCAAAAATACCTTCTTTACGTGCAATATCTCTTGTCATCAAAGCAGCATCCTTATCGGTTACCTTTTCAAAAAGATCAATCACGTCAAAATTTACGTTTTGAGGTAAAAAATCTTCACCAATACCTTCGGTAATGTAGGGGTATATTTCATTTTTATCAAAAACACCTGTTTCTTTGTATTTTTTAAAAACCGAACCATAGGTGTCAATTCCCCAAACTTTGATATTTGGATTTTGCTCTTTTAAATATTTTCCAGTTCCGGAAATTGTACCACCCGTACCCACACCTACGACCAAGTGCGTAATTTTTCCTTCTGTTTGTTTCCAAATCTCGGGACCGGTTTGCTCATAATGTGCTTGTGTATTGGACAAATTATCGTACTGATTGGGCTTCCATGAGTTGGGTACTTCGCGTTCTAAACGTGAAGAAACAGCATAATATGAGCGGGGGTCTTCTGGGTCTACATTGGTTGGACAAACAATAACTTCTGCCCCGAAGGCACGTAAAGCATCAACTTTTTCTTTAGATTGTTTATCGGTGGTTGTAAAAATACATTTATAGCCTTTAATGATTGCTGCCATGGCTAAGCCCATGCCGGTATTACCTGATGTACCTTCTATAATTGTTCCCCCTGGCTTTAAAACCCCACTTTTTTCGGCATCCTCTATCATTTTTAAAGCCATTCGGTCTTTAATTGAGTTGCCTGGATTGGTAGTTTCGATTTTAGCCAAAACCGTTGCTTGTATATCTTTAGTAATGCTGTTTAATTTAACCAATGGCGTATTGCCAATGGTTTCTAAAATATTGTTATACCACATGTTGCAAAAGTACATATTGCAGTGAAGTATTTTATATTTTAAAAATTATTTGAAACTTAATTTTTAATTTTCAAATTTTACAAAATAACATTTTGTTTCATAGCGATAAGTAGTCGATTATTGCACTATTTTATAACGTTTTCCGGGTAGTGCAATTAAAACTCCTTGCATTTCTAAAGTGAGTAACAAAATAGCTAATTTGCTTTGCGGAAGTTTAGTTTCTAAACATAATTCATCAATACCTAAAGTATTTTGCTGTAGTAGATCCACTATTTTTTGCTCTTCCTTATTCAAATTTAGAGGCAATTGAATTTGAGTTTGCACCTTCGCTGGCACCTCTTCATCCCAGCCTAAATAATAAATTAAGTCTTTAGCATGATTAAGTAAAGCTGCCCGATTTGTTTTAATTAAGAAATTACACCCCTCAGAAAACTCATCATTCGTTCTTCCTGGGAAAGCAAATACATCTCTATTGTAAGAGTTTGCTATTTCGGCAGTAATTAGCGCTCCTCCTTTAAGCGATGCCTCCACCACTACTGTAACATCAGAAATGCCTGCAATAATACGGTTGCGCTTCGGAAAATTCTCTTTATCTGGTCTGGTACCGGGCAAATACTCAGTTAATAACCCTCCATTATGCACCATTTTTTGCGTTAACTCTTTATGTACAGCTGGATAAATTCGATCTAAACCATGCCCTAAGACGCCCACCGTAGGCACCTCCAGCTGAATACTTTCTTTATGTGCTGCTGCATCAATACCATATGCTAAGCCACTCATCACAATTACGTTATAAGGCTTTAGCACCTCGATTAATTGCTTACACAATTGCTTTCCATAGACTGTTGCATTTCTTGTACCTACAATGCTCACAATACGGTTATGGTTTAAATCTACATTGCCTTTGTAGTATAGCAGCAGCGGAGCATCGTAGCAATTCCTTAACCGTTTGGGATAATTAGCATCGGCATAAAACAAAACTTGAATATGATGTTTTTCTATAAATGCCAATTGCGACTCGGCCAATTCAAGTGCGTTGTTGTGCAAAATAGACTCGGCGGTTTTTTCTCCAATCCCTTCAATTTTAAGTAATTGGGCTTTTGTTGCGTTAAAGACGGCCTCGGCACTTCCAAAATGTATCAACAAACTTTTGGCATGCATAGACCCTACGCCTTTGATAAGGGTTAGGGCAATTTTATAAAGTAGACTCATTAGAAACTAATGTAAACAATAAATTAGTTATAAAATAATTTATTTCAAAAGTCTATAAATCAGAAAATTAAATAATTTTAAGTTAAAATTTTCTACTCTTAAGTAAAGAATTACTGAGGAATATACACGACAAATTTGGTTTCAAAAAATTCTTCAGTAAAATAATTTGATAGCGGATGTAGTTCAGCCTTCAGCCTTGATTCTTTGATTTCTTCGGTCAAATCCCCTCCCTTTAAATACAAAATACCGTTGGGTATGGCATTAATGTTTTCTTTGGCAAATTTGCCTTTTATCCACGGATAAAAATCGATTAAACGGGTAACCGCCCTAGAAACAACAAAATTATATTTATCGGTTACCTGTTCGGCCCTCAAATGACTTGCCTTTACATTTTTCAGTCCTAATCCAGACGCAACTTCGGTGACTACTTTTATCTTTTTACCAATTGAATCTACCAAATGAAAATCAGTTTCGGGAAACATAATGGCTAAGGGTATCCCCGGAAAACCTCCTCCTGTGCCCACATCAAGGACTTTTTCGCCTGGCTTAAACGTACAAAACTTGGCAATGCCCATAGAATGCAAAATATGACGTTCGTAAAGCGCATCAATATCTTTTCTAGAAATTACATTGATTTGGGCATTCCAAAAACTATACAAATCGTACAATTTTTCGAACTGAGCTATTTGCGTTTCAGTAAGATTTTTAAAATATTTAAAAATGATATCGGGCTTAACTTCAGACATATTTCAATTATAAAACCGGTGAAGCAGAATTTATTTCCACTGTACTTTTTTGACAAATATAGACAGAATAGCGTTAAACACTAAAAAAACGAACAGCATTGCATCCAAGATTGGGAACCACCAACGCAATTCGCCATAATTTAAGCGTTTTAACAAGCGAGGATAAACTAAACACCTTACCAAAATACTAAATACTAAAACCCCTAAAGAAATGTAAAGGGTTTGACTAAAAAACAGCAAAGCAATAGCCAAAACGTAAAACAAAAATTGAGTGATAATTTGAAAAGACAAAACAAATTTATGTTTAGATTTATATAACTTTCCAGCACCAAAATGTCTTTTTTTCTGCCTTAAATAACTTAAAAAAGTGGTTTTAGGTGCGCTCCACACCTGGGTTTGCTGGTTGATTACAATCGTTGTATTTTTTTTATTGGCATTGGCATTGATAAACAAATCATCATCACCAGATAAAATATGCATGTGCGATGCAAAGCCTTTATTTTTAAAAAAAAGCGTCTTCTTATAAGCCATATTTCGCCCTACCCCCATATAAGGCATTCTTTTTAGGGCAAATGAAAGATAATTTACAGCTGTAAAAAAAGTTTCGAAACGGATAAGAATGTTTAGCAGTCCCGAACTTTTATAATATGGAGAATAACCAAGTACAATTTCTATATTTTCGTTTTCAGGCTGCTGCATACCCAACAACCAATTTTCACTAGCTGGTTCACAATCGGCATCGGTAAACACTAGCCATTCGTGGCTTGCGGCTTTTATACCCATGCTTAATGCAAACTTTTTGCCCGCAATAAATTTATCACCTTCAGTTACAGTAACTACTTTTAAATGGCTATATTTTTTTTCGAAACTCTCCAAAACGTCAGCAGTAGCATCCCATGAACGATCATTGACCACAACAACTTCATAATCTTG
>CANHHZ010000190.1 GCA_947460275.1 Sphingobacteriaceae bacterium
TACCAACCTGTAACTATTGGAAATTTAGCCATCAATGCTTTTCCGAAGTTGCATGATGCTGCCGAACCTCATAGTTTTACCATTACCTGCCAGGGCGTAACGGTGGGTGTTTTTACGGATATTGGCAGCAATTGCGAACACGTGGTAAGCAATTTCAAATTGTGCAATGCTGCTTTTTTAGAAGCCAATTACGACGAAGAAATGCTCGACAAAGGAAGTTATCCCTTTTATTTAAAAAACCGAATTAAAAGCGATCACGGGCATTTATCTAACCAACAAGCCTTGGATTTGTTTACCAGTCACAAACCTGCTTTTATGAGCCACCTTTTGTTGTCGCATTTAAGTAAGGATAATAATTGCCCAGATTTGGTAGCACGTTTATTTGCAGAATCTGCAAACGGCACGCAAATTACCGTAGCATCGCGGTACAAAGAAACCGAAGTTTATTGTATTGCTGCTACATAAAATTAGGCTTCGGTTAGTAGCGTACCTTGTTCTGACACCTCTAATGTATGTTTTACGCCGCATTTTAACGCAAAATTTGCACGTTGGTGCCCCACAGGAAAATCAAAACAAACAGGAAAATCAAATTCTTTAACTTTTTCCAAAACGATATCAACCAATGTTTTGCCAAACTCCTGACCTTCATCGTCGGCTTTAATTTTAAAACCTCCAATAATTAAGCCCTTGAGTTTGTTGAGTTTTCCACTGCGCTTCAAGTTATAAAACATTCGGTCTATGCTGTATAAATATTCGCCTGTATCTTCTAGAAATAGAATTTTACCATCGGTTTTAATTTCAGACTTGCTACCTGCTAAGTTTTCTATGCAGCGCAAATTTCCACCAATAAGTTCAGCTTTGGCCATACCCAATTTATTGCTAGGATGATAGCTTGCCGTATATTTCATGGTTTCGCCTTTCAGTGCACTGGCAATGGAATTGATGGTTTCAATTTGTATCGGCTCAGCTAAACTCCAATCGCTAGGAAAGCTATTGCACATTTTGGAATGGATGCTCGCTACCTTACAAATGCTATTTAAATGGCTATGTAAAACGGTAATATCACTAAAGCCTATCAACCATTTAGGGTTAGCTTTAAACTGACTAAAATCTAATAGATCGAGTATTCTTATAGCTCCATACCCACCTCTAGCACACATTACGGCTTTAATTTCTGGATTATCTAACATTTGTTGCAAATCTTGCAAGCGCTCTTGATCGGTACCTCCAAAAGTAAAATCTTTTGCTCCTACCGTTTTGCCAATAATCACCGTGTAACCCCAACTTTCGAGTTGTATTACTGCCGGTTTTATCTCTTCGGCGCTCATAAAACCTGCGGGACAGGTAATACCTATTTTATCGCCTTGCACCAAATAAGGAGGTTTTTTAATTCGAGTAGCTTCTTCCACCACACCCGAAGCCCTACTTTTTAGAGGATTTAAAAGCAGCGTAGCTGGAAAAAGCGAAAGAAAATTTTTGCGGTTCATTACCATAAATATACAATTTTAAAATTATCCTGCAGCAGGTAATCCTTCCAATTGCGCAGATATGCCCACACCGGCCAACAACAGCTCTTGAGTAATGGTTTTGGTGTATTCAGAAATTTCGGCCTTAAAATCAGTTACAGATGCACCAGCACGAATTTCTTCTAAACGTTTCTCCCATTGGCCAGTAAGTTCTGCTTGGGCTATCTTTTTATCTTTTACCACTTCGTAAACCGCTAAACCTTTGGCAGTAGGCACTAAATTTCGCTTTTCACGAATGATATATTCTCTGGTAAGCAAGGTTTCAATGATGGCAGCACGTGTAGCTGGTGTACCTAAGCCACTCTCTTTCATGGCATAACGTAATTCTTCATCTTCAATTTCCTTTCCACAAGTTTCTAAAGCTTTTAACAAAGAAGCTTCATTATAAAGTGGTTTTGGCTTGGTTTGTTTTTCGAGCAATGCTTTGTTTACAATAGGCAGTACATCGCCTTCTTTTACTTTTGGCAAGGCCGGATTATCTTCGTCTTTTTTATCCTCTTCGGTTTCGTTAAATACCGATCGCCAACCGGCAGATTGAATTACAGTTCCATTGGCAATAAAAACAGTACCCGATTCGATGGTAATTTTAGTAATTTCCTTTACGCACTCTTGATGAAAAGCCTCCAGCATTCGGCCTGCCACCATATCATATACCGCTTGGTGATCTTTACTTAAGTTATAAGGTTTTACCCCGGTTGGCAATATAGCATGGTGATCGGTTACTTTTTTAGCATTTACGCTACGCTTATTTAAAGTTACCGTTTGCAAAAAAGCAGCTTGCTTACCAAAATCAGGATGTTGTATAAGCTCGGCAATTAAGTTGGGCACACTGGCAAAAACGTCATCGCCAATATATCTGCTTCCTGTACGCGGATAAGAAACCAATTTGTTCTCGTATAAGTTTTGCAACAGATTTAAAGTTTGATCGGCCGTAAATCCATTTTTCTTGTTGGCTTCTTGTTGTAAGCTACTTAAATCGTGCAACAGTGGAGGTGGTTCTTTGCGTGGCTTTGCTTCTACAGCTGTAATGTTTCCACCAGTAGCAAACCCCGAAGCTACATCTTGTACTTTATCAAAAATTTCTTGCGCTTCGGTTTGGGTTTTAAAATTAACAGCCGATATGGCCTTGAATAGTTGTCCGTCTTTATCTAGTTGAATAGCGATTTGATAATAGGTTTGCGGCACAAAGTTTTTGGCTTCCAAATACCTAGCACAAATCATGGCTAAGGTTGGGGTTTGTACCCTCCCTAAAGAAAGTACGCTTTTTGAGCCTGCCGAAATACTTAATGCTTGTGTAGCGTTCATACCTACCAGCCAATCCGATTCGGAACGGCAATGCGCCGAATTGAAAAGCGTATCGTAATCTGTACCTGGTTTTAGGTTTCTAAATCCATCTTTAATGGCTTCATCGGTTTGCGAAGAAATCCACAAGCGCTTAAATGGTTTTTTACATTTCAAATAATAGTAAATGTAACGGAAAATAAGCTCCCCTTCACGCCCGGCATCCGTTGCAACAATAATTTCGGTAGCTTCATCAAACAGTTTTTTAATTACCGCTAATTGTTTTTTTACACCTGGATCGTCTACAAATCCATCTTTGGTTTTTACCTTACGAATGGCCAATTTAAACTTTGCAGGTAACATGGGTAAATGCTGCCTACGCCATCCAATAAATCCATACTCTTGTGGAGGTGCCAACTGTAATAAATGCCCAAAAGCCCAAGTAAAAGAATACCCTTTCCCTTCTATGTACCCATCTTTGCGAGTGGTTGCTCCAAAAACTTTTGCCAATTCTTTACCAACGGAAGGCTTTTCAGCGATAATTACTTTCATTAAAAATGTCTATTTGGGCAAAATTATACTTTTTTAGGTTTTGCCGACATATAAAAAGTCAATTTTCCACCTTTGGTAATGTCACTATGTTTGATAAAAGGTTTTTCGAGTACTACGCCATTGAGCAACACTTTTTGTACATAAATATTTTTATCGCTCTGGTTGATGGCTTCGACACTAAAAGTTTTGCCATTTTCTAAAGTTAGCGTTGCATTGTTTACCGCTGGCGAACCTAAAGCATACTCTTCGCCACCTGGCGAAACTGGATAAAAGCCTAACGAAGAAAACATGTACCAAGCACTCATTTGTCCGCAATCGTCATTGCCACCTAAACCATCAGGCGTTGGTTTGTACTGCATTTTTAAAATTCTGCGTACTTGTGCCTGTGTTTTATAAGCTTGATCGGCCCAATTGTAAAAATAAGCCACATGGTGGGCAGGCTCGTTGCCATGTACATAGCCACCAATAATTCCTTCGCGGGTAATGTCTTCCGTTTCGGCAAAAAATTCATCAGGCAGGTGCATGGTAAAAAGTGTATCTAAACGAGCTGCGAATTTATTTTTACCCCCCATTTGCTGCATTAAAGCTGCTGGGTCTTGTGGTACAAAGAAACTGTAATTCCA
>CANHHZ010000191.1 GCA_947460275.1 Sphingobacteriaceae bacterium
ACGGTTGATAACTAAGCCATCTTGCTCTACACTAGGCAATTGCTTTTTCAAACTCGAAGGCACCATCAAGCGTCCTTTCGCGTCTAACTTACAATCAAATTCTCCTAATAACTGTGTCATTTACCACTTATGCTTTTATATAGCGTAAAATTAAAACACTTTTACCACAATTTACCACTTCTTACCACAAAAAGTTTTCAACATTATCAAAAGCATTGCTTTTAGAAATAAAAACAATAAAAAAAGAGCATAAAAAAGGCGGCAGCGCAAATTGCACTGCCGCCTTTTTAAACGGATGATTTGAGTTTTAGGTTAGCTTTGTATTGCTTTTACTCCTGGCAACTCTTTACCTTCCATATATTCTAACAATGCGCCACCACCTGTAGACACGTAACTAACCTCATTTTCTAAGCCAAATTTAGCAATAGCCGCAGCAGAATCTCCACCACCTATCAAAGAAAAAGCGCCATTTTTAGTAGCCGCTACAACAGCTTCGGCTACTGCCTTAGTTCCATGCTCAAAATTTCCCATTTCAAAAACACCCATTGGCCCGTTCCACAAAACCGTTTTTGATTTTTTGATAGTTTCAGCAAACAAGGCTGTAGTTTTAGATCCAATATCTAATCCCATCCAATTGGCCGGTATTTTACCAGTATCTACTTCAGCTTTTTCCGCATTGTTATCAAACTTATCTGCAATTACAGTATCAAGTGGGAGAATTATATTCACTCCTTTTGCTTTGGCTTTATCCAATAACTCCAAACACAACACCATTCTATCTTCTTCTAAAAGTGAAGTGCCGATTTCTCCGCCCTGCGCTTTTGCAAAAGTATAAGCCATCCCTCCACCAATAATTAAATTATCTACCTTATTTAAAAGGCTTTCTATCAATAAAATTTTGTCAGAAACTTTTGCGCCACCCATAATTGCTGTAAATGGTCTTGCAGCGCCTTGATCTACTTTTTCAGCATTTTTCAATTCCTCGGCCATTAAATAACCAAAGTATTTTGCGTTAGGAAAAAACTGGGCTATGATACTAGTAGAAGCATGTGCCCGGTGTGCTGTTCCAAATGCATCATTCACATATATGTCCCCTAATTTTGACAATTGTTCTGCGAAAGTGACATCGCCGTTTTCTTCTTCTGGATGAAACCGCAAATTTTCTAAGAGCAACACTTCTCCTGGAAAAAGATTTTTAGCTTTATTTAAGGTATCAACCCCAATACAGTCTTCAGCAAATTTGACTGGAAAATCCAGCATCCTTGATAAATCACCTAAGATGTGCTTCAAGGAATATTTATGATCAGCACCTCCTTTTGGTCTGCCCAAATGGGACATTAATACAACCGATCCACCATCATTTAATATTTTAAAAATAGTTGGCAAAGCTGCACGCATTCTTTTATCGTCAGTAATATTAAAGTCTTTATCTAAGGGAACGTTAAAATCTACTCTTACTAGCGCTCTTTTGTCTTTAAAACTGCATGAATCAATCGTTTTCATATCGATATTTAAATTAAGTATCATTGTATAATGTGGGCCAACGCCTTCAATTTCGAACTTTTCTGAAACAATCTCGAAACCCAACTTTTGGTAAAAAACAACCGCCGTTGCTCTAGCATTGCACCATAAATAGCTAACATTTTGCTTTTTTAAATGGTCAATAGCAAATATAACCAATTGTTTACCAAAACCTTTATTTACAAAAAGGGTGTTTGTAGCCATCCCGCGAAGCTGAAAACCAAAGCCGGAATACTTTTGTAAATTTTTAGGAAAGAAAGATGCTACGGTTAGGATTTCGTCTTGTTGATAATAACCTACATGAATTATGCCAGCTGTATTATCCGTTGGAAAAACACAATGCTCTAAGGGTAAATTGTTTCTTAAAATTTTACTTCTAAGCGGCAAAGTGAGTTCAAGCGAAATAAATTTAACCATTGGCGAGTTGTATTTTTTCTGTTAAATCTGCCAATCTATTGGCATAGCCCCATTCATTGTCGTACCAACCTACAACCTTAACCAAATCGCCAACAATTGAGGTAAGTTGGGCATCAAAAACGCAAGAATGAGGGTTATTAATAACATCAACAGAAACAATTGGATCTTCAGTGTATTGTAATATGAACCTCATTTCATTTTCAGCTGCTCGCTTAAAAGCTAAATTAATATCCTCAATGGTGGTTTTCTTTTTAAGGGTGCACGTAAAATCTGTTAACGAACCATTAAGTACTGGAACACGAATCCCGGCGCCACCTAATTTACCTTCTAGTTGTGGGAAAATATGAGTAATTGCTTTTGCAGCACCTGTACTTGTGGGAATAATTGACGAAGAAGCGGCTCTTGCTCTACGCAAATCCTGATGTGGCGAGTCGTGTAAATTTTGATCGCCAGTCATAGAGTGAACTGTTGTAATATATCCATCTTCAATACCCCAATTGTCATCTAATATTTTCACCATTGGCGCTACATTATTTGTAGTACAAGAAGCGTTTGACAAAACAGTTGCTTTTAAATCAATTTCTGTTTCATTAACACCAATTACCACCATTGGAATATCTTTATCGCTTGCTGGGGCAGAAATAAGCACTTGTTTTGCTCCGGCTTGTAAATGCAGATTTGCATTGGCTCTGTTTGTAAATTTACCTGTAGATTCAATAACCAAATCGATATTTAAATCTTGCCAAGGTAAGCTTTGTGGGTTTGAATTGGCATATACAGCTATTTTGTGACCATCAACAATCAACAAATTGTCTTGAAAAGTTACAGTTCCTGGATATACGCCATGCACAGAGTCGTATTTGAAAAGATGCGCCAAAGTAGCTGCTGGCGCCAAGTCGTTAATAGCAACTACATTGAGGCCCCGAGCTATAGCTACACGCAAAAAAGTACGTCCAATTCTACCAAAACCATTTATTGCGATGTTCATTATGCAAAATTAGCGAATTTAGGGCGTTATTTTATGGTGTTAAAGGAATTAATCTTATTTGCCATTAACGGCAGTCCACAACATATCTTTTAATTCGGTAATTCCTTGCTGGGCAACAGCCGAAATAAATATAGAAGGTACATTTGGAAGATCGGCCTCCATTTCTGTTTTAAGCTCTTGATCAAGCATATCTGATTTTGTAATGGCTAAAAGATGGGGTTTTTGCATTAACTCCGAATTGTACTCTTGAAGTTCATTTTTTAAAATCTCATATTCCTCTTTTATAGAACGGCTCGTATCGGCAGGCACCATAAAAAGAAGGACAGAGTTACGCTCAATATGGCGTAAAAACCTAAAACCTAAACCTTTTCCTTTTGAAGCACCTTCGATGATACCGGGTATATCAGCCATTACAAATGATTTACCGTCGCGGTAAGAAACTATGCCTAAATTTGGAACTAAAGTAGTAAAGGGATAGTCGGCAATTTCTGGTTTAGCAGCCGACAAAACAGACAACAATGTTGATTTTCCTGCATTTGGAAAACCTACCAAACCTACATCGGCAAGCACTTTAAGTTCTAAAACAACCCATTCTTCGCGACCAGATTCGCCTGGCTGAGCAAAACGTGGAGTTTGTAAAGTTGGTGTTTTAAAATGCCAATTACCTAATCCACCTCTTCCACCGGGTGTTAAAATTTGGGTTTCACCTTCTTCGGTAATTTCAAATAAAACATCACCAGTTTCTGCATCTCGAGCAATGGTACCCAAAGGAACTTCTAAGATTTCGTCTTTGCCAGATTTCCCTGTTTTTTGGCTGCTTCCACCACTCAATCCGTCCTCAGCAATAATATGTTTACGGTATTTTAAGTGAAGTAAAGTCCAAAATTGACTATTCCCTCTCAAAATAATATGCCCTCCACGTCCACCATCTCCACCATCAGGGCCGCCAGTTGAAGTTAATTTATCACGGTGCAAATGTGCAGAACCAGCACCACCCTTACCAGAGCGGCAGCATATTTTAACGTAATCTACAAAATTTG
>CANHHZ010000192.1 GCA_947460275.1 Sphingobacteriaceae bacterium
AAACCAATTTATTACTAATTTGTTCTATCAAAAAAACATGCTAAAAAAGTCCTGTGAACGGGATATCCGTGAAGGGCAGGCACACCATAACAAAAAAGCGCTATCAAAAATTTGATTGCGCTTTTTTAATGCTTGAGTCTTTTTTAAAATTTATAATTTAAGGTAGCTGCAAACTGACGTGGAGGTATTGGGTTTACACTGTAATTTTCGTGTACATAATAATTTAAAGTATTCCCTATGTTTGACAGTTTACCTAACACGCTAATTCTTTTAAAAGCATAACCCAAAGAAATATCAAAAGTGCTAAAACCCGATAAAGGTACCATACGGTTTGTACCCGCAGCGGTTTGTGCATTGGTATTGTTCCATCCGCCCAAACGCTCGCCCACATAATTTGCTGTTGCGCCTACTTTTAAACCCCTAACTTTTGCGGTGTTAAAGGTGTAAAAAATACTTGCATTTGCCGTATGTGCCGGGTTGTTTACCAATCTTTGGCCAACGGTAAAACTTGTTGCCGCATCTGATGTTTTGGTGTAGCGCATGTAATTGTAACTATATCCCGCAATAACATCTAATCCGGCAATAGGGTGACCTTGAACATCTAACTCAACTCCATCACTGGTAGTTTGTCCGGTTAATTCTTTAATATTTGAGTCGGAGTTTGGCGTTACTCCATCGGCCCTATAAAAAGCCATTTGTGCCAAGTTGTTGTTTACAATGCGATAGGCAGTTAAGTTAACCGATAAAAGTCCTTTTAAAAAGTCGTTTTTTACGCCCAACTCATATTGATCGATTAACGACGCGGGCAAAGCGGCAAAATTTACATCGGTACCCGAATTGGTGGTAAACGAGTTGGCATAACTGGCAAACAAGGCCATTGTTTTTATGGGCTGGTAAACTAAGCCTAAACGTGGCGAAAAAGCGTTGTCGTTTTTAACTACACCTTTGGTGGTTGTATTGGCCACCAAATCATTGGCTTGTGTAGCTTGTGCCCTTTGATACGACCACCTAATACCCACTAAGGCTTTTAATTGAGGGGATAAAGTAACTAAATCTTGCGCATAAATACCAAATCTATTTACTGGTGCAAATACTTTTTTAATGGCATCGGCGGGAGGAATATCTGTACGTTGCTTGTATTTTGTTAAATCTAAAATATTTATTTTATCATATGCAGTTGGGTTGTTGTATGTGGTAGTTGCAGTATAATTTCTATCCGCATCAATACCTGATAACAAGGTATGCGAAATTTTTCCAGTAGAAAATTTACCATTTAAGTTAAACTGTAAGGCGTAGTAATCTTCGGTCGATAAATTCTTGTTAAGTGGCCTTGTCCAATCGCCATTGGCTCCTACATTGTTAATTCTTTCGGTAGAATAATAATCTCTTTTGTAAAATTGGTACGCAGCAACGGTGTTAATTTTCCAATTTTCGTTCAGGTTTTTATTAAACTCGGCCGAAGCAGTACTTTGTTGTGTAGTTGCATATTGCCAATGAGTACCTAAGAATAAATTTCTACCAATTGGCGAAATTTGATTGTTAAACGTGCCAATTCCAAAGTCGGGCGTAAAATGATGGTATAAATAATCGCCCTGCACAACTAAGGTTGCATTTTTTCCGGTGTTAAATAGCATTGACGGATTGATATAATAACGCTCATTTAGGACTTGTTTACGGAAACTATTTGAGTTTTCATAAGTTCCGTTTATACGATAAGCTACGTTTTCGTTGATTGGTCCATAGACATCAACTGCTGGTTTGTAGCTATCGTAACTGCCAAAACGCATCCCTACTTCGCCACCTTGTTCAAATTTTGGTTTTTTGGTTACCATATTTAAAATGCCACCTGGCGCTACACTACCATAAAGTATGGCTGTGCTACCTTTTAGCACCTCAACTTTTTCTAAAGAGCTCATTTCGGGCATTGCACCAGAATTTACACGAGAGCCATTTTTAAACATATTATTGGCCGAAAAACTGTAACCACGGGCATAAAAAGTTTCTTGTGTACTTCCCCTTGTAGTGCCCAAATAAACACCATTTATATTTTTAACCACATCGCTTAACCTAATGGCCTGTTGCTGTGCGATGATATCGGCATTAATCACACTAACACTTTGCGGTAAATCTAAAGCCGGTATACTTACTTTGCCTAAACTCAATGGCTTTTTATTCATTGATCTGGTTTCAGAAACCATCACCTCATTTAATCCGTTTGTGTTTTCGGCCAGGGTAAACTTTACAATTACTACTTGCCCTGCCATTACGGTAACCATTTTTTGTTGTGGTTTTAAACCTATATGAGTTGTTTTTAAAGTATAAGTGCCAGAGGCAATATGTTTAAACAAAAACTCTCCTTCTTCGTTGGCAATGGTTTTCTTTCCCAATTCTATTACTTCTACACTTACTGCTGGAAGTATAATTCCATTTTCGTTTTGTAAAATTCCTTTAATGCTGCCTTTATCATTTTGGGCAACCGCTGTGTTGATGCCGCAAATCATAAGCAGCATGCTGAATAGGTATGTAATTGTTCTCATATTTTTATTTAGATTAATTCTAATTAGAGGCAAAACTAAAACAGATTTTCGAATTTTCAAAAATTATTTAGAATTATTTTAAATAAGAGCGCTCTTTTAACGAATAACATACCCAAGATTTAAACCTTGCAAACGCGATAGCGCACACAATTTGCTTTTAGCTTTATTTTAAGGTACTTTTACACAGTATTTTACAACAACAAAATTTGGATTTCAAAGATTTTAACTTCAACCCCGAACTTTTAGAGGGTTTATTGGCCATGGGTTTTAAAAACGCAACGCCTATACAAACACAAGCAATTCCGTTAATTTTAAACGGCAAAGATTTAATTGCTTGCGCACAAACTGGAACTGGAAAAACTGGCGCATTCTTATTGCCCATTATGAATATGCTTACCGAAAACAACGATAGGCACAATACAACCCTTATTTTAACACCAACCAGAGAGCTTGCGCAACAAATAGATTTACAGGTAGAGGCACTTTCTTATTTCACGAACATTAGTTCGTTAACCGTTTTCGGTGGTGGCGATGGGATTGCATACGAGCAACAAAAACGTTCGATGCGTGAGGGAGTGGATATTATTATTGCTACCCCAGGACGATTAATTGCACATCTTTCTTCTGGCGCCTTAAAGATGGATAAATTAAAATATTTGGTATTGGATGAAGCGGATAGAATGTTAGACATGGGCTTCTATGAAGACATTATGAAAATTGTTGGCTACTTACCAAAAGTTAGACAAACTGTAATGTTCTCTGCCACAATGCCGCCTAAAATCAGAACTTTAGCAGCTACACTTTTAAAAGAACCTGAAAGTATTAGTCTAGCCATTTCTAAACCTGCAGAAGGAATTAGTCAGCAGATTTATATGGTACACGATAGCCAAAAGGTGCCTTTACTTACAGAAATTCTAAAATCAACTACTTATAAACGCATAATTGTTTTCGCTGGCAGAAAAGAGAAAGTAAAAGAATTAGGCAAAATTTTTAAAAAACTAGGTTTAAAAGTTGCAGCTTTTCATAGCGATTTGGAGCAGAAAGATAGAGAGGCAATTATGCTCGACTTTAAGAATAGTAAATTAGATGTGCTAATTGGAACAGACGTGTTAAGCCGCGGGATAGACGTAACTGGCATAGATTTGGTAATTAACTACGACGCCCCACAAGACCCAGAAGATTATATCCACCGTATTGGACGTACCGCAAGGGCAGCCACAAAAGGCACCGCCATTACTTTGGTAAATGCAAAAGATAAACGCCGCCTGGCCAATATCGAAAAACTAATTGAACGTGAAATAGATCGCATTCCATTACCAGCACACTTAGGCGAAGCACCAAAAGACGAGCCTAGCACAGAAGGAAGACCCTTTGTGAAGAAAAAGAAGTTTTTTAAAAAGAAAGTGCAAGGGTAAG
>CANHHZ010000193.1 GCA_947460275.1 Sphingobacteriaceae bacterium
CTGGTCAAGAAATTCAGGATTTACAAAAAAGAATCGAAGATGCTCGTACCAAAGCAACCAATGATATTCAAGCAAAGCAAGGAGAAATTTTCCCTGTAATTAATCAAAAAGTGGCAACTGCTATGAGTGCCGTTGCAAAAGAAAAGGGTTTAGCTTATGTTTTTGATGTATCTGCTTCGCAAGGCTTCAATAACTTAGTTTATTTTGATGGTGGAGAAGATATCACTGCAGCAGTTAAAACTAAATTAGGGATTGGAACAACTCCTGTAGCTCCAAAAACTATCAAAAAATAATTAGATATAATTTAATATCTTTAGCGGAATTGGGTGTAAAGCTCAATTCTTTTTTTTTGGTAAAATTTAATGTGTAAGTAAGTGCTAAGCTATGAAAGGTAAATTCCCAATAGGTATTTTCGACTCGGGTTATGGAGGTTTAACCGTATTTAAATCTATTGCACATAAATTATCTGCTTACGATTATATTTATTTGGGCGATAATGCCCGTTCTCCGTATGGTGACCATAGTTTTGAAACTGTTTACGAATATACTTTATCGTGTGTAGAATGGCTTTTTAAACAAGGATGCCCTTTGGTAATTTTAGCTTGTAATACAGCCTCCGCCAAAGCTTTAAGAAGCATACAACAAATTGATCTTCCTGAAAAATATCCCAACAACAGAGTGTTAGGTGTTATTAGACCTACAGCCGAAGTTATTGGCAATTTTACCTCGAGCCAAGAAATAGGTGTAATGGGAACTAGAGGTACGGTAAATTCTGGTTCTTATCCGATAGAAATCGATAAGTTTTTTGAACAAGTAAAAGTTTACCAACAAAGTTGTCCACTTTGGGTTCCTTTAATAGAAAATAATGAGCATTTGAATGAAGGTGCCGATTTTTTTGTTCAAAAATACATTCACCAGTTATTAGAGCAGTCTAATCAAATAGATTGTATCTTATTGGCATGTACACATTACCCACTGTTAATTCCTAAAATTAACCAATATTTGCCAAAGCATATCAAACTGCTTACACAAGGTGATATTGTAGCAGATAGTTTAGTAGATTACCTAAATAGGCATCCTGAAATGGAAGAAAGATTGGCGAAAAACTCTACAAGAGTATTTTATACCTCTGGTGATGTAAGTTCATTTAACGAGCATGCCTCACTTTTTTTGGGTCAAAAAATTACTGCTCATAAGTTAAATTCCTAAATTTTTTTGAGCTAAAATCTTAATTTTAAAATCGATAATTTCTTTAGGTTTTAAAATTTTAAACTGTTAATTTTGTAAGCGCAACGCCTCTTAGCGAAGCCCAAAAATCAGCAATGAGCGATCAGATCAAACACGAATGCGGTATAGCCTTTATCCGCCTGTTAAAACCTCTCTCATACTACCAAGAAAAATACGGTACTGCACTATATGGCCTCAATAAATTGTATTTGTTGATGGAAAAACAACACAACCGTGGACAAGATGGTGCAGGTATTGCCACCATTAAGCTAGACATGAAGCCAGGTAAACGCTACATTAGTCGTTATCGTTCAATGGCACAAAATGCAGTAGCAGATATTTTTGGGCATGTACAGCAAAAATTTGTTGATATTCAAAATGAAACTCCCGAATTGATGAAGGATGCCGAATACTTGAAACAAAATGTAAGTTTTATTGGTGAAGTTTTATTGGGGCATTTGCGCTACGGTACCCACGGAAAAAACAGTATCGAAAGTTGTCACCCATTTTTAAGACAAAACAATTGGATGACAAGGAATTTAGTAGTTGCTGGTAATTTTAACATGACAAATGTTGATGAACTATTAGAACAATTGTACGAATTAGGACAACATCCAAAAGAAAAAGCCGACACCATAACAGTTCTAGAAAAAATCGGTCATTTTTTGGACGATGAAAATCAAGAATTGTTCGATGCTTATAAACAGGAGGGGTTAAATAACATAGAAATCACGCATAAAATAGCTGAAAATCTAAACATTGCTAAAATCCTTCATCGTTCTGCCAAAAATTGGGATGGCGGTTATACCATTTCTGGTATCGTCGGAAATGGAGATGCTTTTGTTTTAAGAGATCCATCAGGCATTCGTCCTGCATTTTATTATGCCGATGATGAAGTGGTGGTTGCTGCATCAGAAAGGCCAGCCATCCAAACTGCCTTTAATGTGCAACTTAAGCAAGTAAAAGAAATTGAACCTGGTTACGCCTTAATCGTGAAAAAAGATGGCACTGTTACCCAGGAAATGTACAGAGAGCCTGCCGAAAAAAGAGCTTGTTCTTTCGAACGCATCTATTTTTCTAGAGGTAGCGATGCTGATATTTATAAAGAGCGTAAAAAATTAGGTCATTTGTTATTGCCTCAAGTTTTAAGTGCAATAAACAACGATTTAAAAAATACAGTTTTCTCATTCATACCAAATACCGCCGAGGTTTCATTTTATGGAATGGTAGAAGGTTTGCACCAGCATGTTAGGGAAGTGCAAAAAGAGGCATTATTAGGTAAAAAAGAGAAATTAGATGATGAGGCATTGAACGATTTGTTGTCAATGTCGCCAAGAATAGAGAAGCTTGCAATCAAAGATGTAAAACTTCGCACGTTTATTACCCAAGATGCAGATAGGGGAGAAATGGTTGCGCACGTTTACGATACCACTTACGGAGTAATTAAAAATCATACAGACACACTAATTGCGGTAGACGATTCTATTGTTCGAGGCACGACCTTAAAACAAAGTATCATCAAGATTATAGATAGGTTGCATCCTAAAAAAATCATTATCGTTTCTTCCGCTCCACAAATTCGTTATCCAGACTGTTATGGTATCGATATGTCTAAAATGGGGCAGTTTGTGGCCTTTGATGCTGCTATTCAATTGCTAAAAGAGCGTGGGATGGAACATGTTATTGAAGATGTTTATCAAAAGTGTAAAGCCTCTTTGTTGCTCCCTAAAGAAGAAATTATCAACCACGTTAAAGAGATTTACAAACCTTTTGAGCAGCAAGAAATTTCAGATAAAATTGCTAAAATTATTACTCCAGAGGGTACAGTTGCAGCAGTTGAAGTAATTTATCAAACGCTTGATAATTTACATGTGGCTTGCCCAGATCATACTGGAGATTGGTATTTTTCAGGAAACTATCCAACCCCAGGCGGTAATAAAGTTGTAAATAAGGCTTTTGTAAACTGGAAAGAAGGAAACAACCAAAGAGCGTACTAAATTGTAAAGGATTAGTAGAATTTATAATAAGTTTTACCTATCAGCCATAGGGCAAATAAGATAATTATTACCCCCGCAACTTTGTTTAGTTTTTTTAGGGTAGTTTCTTCTATGCGATGACGTAGTTTGCTCGAATAATAACTTTTAAATCCATCTATAGTTAGCTGTGTGGTCATTGCAATGAAAAAACAAAAAAGTTTTTCATTGAGCATGTTGTTGAGTTTCACTGAGATAATGCTGCTTACAATAATCCAAAACATGAGTGTAGACGGCGTAAGTATGCACATTAAAAATCCCTTGATCAAATAACCACGCTTGCTAATTTTTACTACGGCATTTTCTTCGTTGTAATTAATGGAAATTTTAGAAAAAAGATAATAAATACCCACGCCCAATAAAAATACACCGCCAATTATACCTACGTGTTTGTCAAAACTTTCTTTATACTCAAAAAACTGACTACCAAAAACTACAAGCCCAATTAAAAAAATATCGCTTATAATTACACCAATGGCCAACGAAAAACCAGCCATAAATCCCTTTTCGATACTGGTCTTGATCATTGCAAAAAATACGGGACCAGTTAAAAATGAGGAAATTATACCCGCACCTAAACCTAATAATATTGCTTCAAACATTAGTTTAACATCGAAATTTATGCTAATATGCGATTTTTTAAACTAAAATCTACTCATTTATTCAATA
>CANHHZ010000194.1 GCA_947460275.1 Sphingobacteriaceae bacterium
ATTTTAGGAGTTTGATTCGGCTTTGCGATTTATGAGCCTTTTTCGTTTCCTTGTCTTCTTCCATTGCATAGTTCAGGTAGGTTTAAGTTCATTTTTAATTGGTCTCATGTCCTATTTTTTAATACCGTAAAATAATTGATACCTTCTTTGCAGAGTATATTTAATGAAAACAATGCCGCTTTTTTGCATAACTTTCTACTTTCATAAATTACTAATAATGGTTGATAAAAGAACCCTATCAGAACGTGATATTTGTACCAAGTTTATTACTCCTGCCATTGAAAAATCTGGTTGGGATAAATTAACGCAACTATTGGAAGAAGTTTCTTTTACCGATGGTAAAATTTATGTTCGTGGTAAACTTACTGCAAGGGGAAATCAAAAACGTGCAGATTATATTTTGTACTTCAAACCCAATATTCCTATTGCAATTATTGAAGCCAAGGATAATAAACATTCTGTTAGGGCAGGTATTCAACAAGCCTTAGATTATGCCAAAATTCTTGATATTCCGTGTGTATTCAGTAGCAATGGCGATGGCTTTTTATTTCACGACCGTGCCGCAACAGATGGCAACATTGAAACAGAGCTAGATATAGATAGTTTTCCAACTCCCGAACAACTTTGGGAAAGATATAAGAAGTATAAAGGTATAACAACGCCTGAATCAGAAAAAATAGCAGCTCAAGATTATTATTTTGATGGTTCGAATCGCAAACCACGATATTACCAACAAATTGCGGTAAACAGAACTGTTGAAGCTATTGCAAACGGACAAGACAGAATTTTACTTGTAATGGCAACGGGCACTGGTAAAACTTACACCGCTTTTCAAATTATTTACCGATTATGGAAATCAAGAAACAAAAAAAGAATATTGTTTCTTGCTGATAGAACAGCTTTAATTGATCAAACAAGAAAGGGCGATTTTAAGCACTTTAAAGATAAAATGACCATCATTAAAAAGAAAGTTGTTTCTACTAAAGATGGTAAAGATGAATTAGTTTCTAATAAAAAAAGGGGTATTGATACTGAAGATAAAGCTTACGAAGTTTTTCTTGGTTTATATCAAGGCTTAACTAATAATGAACCAGGTATAGAGGATGCTTATAAAGATTTTTCGCCTGACTTCTTCGACCTCATTGTTATTGACGAGTGCCATAGAGGGAGCGCTAAGGAAGACAGTAGTTGGAGAGAAATTTTATCCTACTTCAAAAACGCTACACATATTGGTTTAACGGCTACACCAAAAGAGACCAAAGAAACAAGCAATACCGAATATTTTGGCGACCCTGTTTATACCTATTCTTTGAAGCAAGGTATTGACGATGGTTTTCTTGCTCCATATCGTGTAGTTAGAATTGGTTTAAATGTGGATTCAGAAGGTTGGCGACCAAATCAGGGTAAAACTGATAAAGATGGAAACATAGTTGAAGACCGAATATATAATAGAAAAGATTTTGACCGAAAGTTAGTTATTGAAGAACGAACCGAATTGGTTGCAAAAAAACTCACCGAGTTTTTAAAAGGGTATGACCGTTTTGCAAAAACCATTGTATTTTGTGTAGACATTGATCACGCTGAACGTATGCGAACAGCATTAGCCAAACAAAATGCTGATTTAGTTGCTGAAAATTACAAATACGTTATGCAGATTACCGGAGATAATGAGGAAGGAAAGCGTGAGCTAGACAATTTCATTAACCCTGAAGAAAAATATCCTGTTATTGCCACTACTTCTGAATTGATGACTACAGGTGTGGATGCGCAAACCTGTAAGGTGATTGTATTGGATGCTAACATCAATTCAATGACTAAGTTCAAACAAATTATTGGTCGTGGTACACGCATTAATGAAGAGTTTGGTAAACTATATTTTACCATTCTTGATTTTAGAAATGCAACAGATTTGTTTGCCGACAAAGATTTTGATGGCGACCCAATAAGAGTAAAGCCTGTTAAACAAGATGAAGATTTATCGTTAGTAGTAATTGAAGAGGAAGAAAATACTGTAACGGTTTTAGATGAAGCTACAGGCGAAGAAATTAAATTTGAAAAAGCGACTATACGTTATCCTGATGGCTCAAAACTAGGCGGCTCTTGGATTGTTAAAGACCCTGAAGTAAAACGAGAAAAGGTTTATGTAAACGGTGTGGACGTTTCTGTATTGGTAAGCCGTGAAATGTATTTTGACCAACATGGAAAACCAATTACAACAAGTTTAAAAGATTATACAAAAGAAATTATAAAAGAGAAATATACCTCGCTTGATGATTTTCTAAACAAGTGGAACACCACCGAACGCAAGGAAGCTATTATTACCGAACTGCAAGAGCAAGGTGTAATGGTTGAAGCCTTGTATGATGCCGTAAACAAAGAAGTGGATTTGTTCGACTTGATTTGCCATGTGGCATTTGACCAACCACCATTAAAACGAAAGGATAGAGCCAACAACGTCAAAAAACGTAACTACTTTACCAAGTATGGCGCCCAAGCCAAAAAAGTATTGGAAGCTTTGTTAGACAAATATGCTGATGAAGGCATCACTAACATTGAAAGTATTGAAGTATTGCGTGTGAACCCATTTGATGTATTTGGCTCACCACTCGAAATAATAAATGAGTTTGGCAGTAAAGAAAAATATTTACAAGCAGTAAAAGAATTAGAAAACGAATTGTATAAAACAGCGTAGCAATGAGTAAAAAGAAAATTCCAAATAAGACAGAGCTACAACAATTTAACAACTTCGTTCTCTTTAAAGCAGAAAACGGCAAAGTAAATATTGATGTGTATTTTCAAAATGAAACCCTGTGGCTTTCGCAAAAAGCCATAGCCGAGTTATTTGAAAAAGGAAGAACTACCATAACCGAACACCTTAAGAAAATATTTGAAGATGGCGAATTGGACGAAAAACTGGTATGTCGGAATTTCCGACACACCACTCAACATGGTGCGGTTGAAGGTTTGCAACAAGAGAAAGATGTAAAGTTTTACAATCTAAAAGCCATAACAGCTGTAGGTTACCGAGTAAATTCGCATCGAGCCATTGAGTTTCGTAAATGGGCTACAAATATATTGCACGATTATATAATCAAAGGATTTGTAATGGACGATGAACGTCTTAAACAAATACAACATTTCGGTATCGATTATTTTGATGAGATGTTGGAGCGGGTTCGCGAAATCCGCATGAGCGAACGTAGATTGTATCAAAAGATAACCGATATATATGCTTTGAGTGCCGATTACGACAGTCAATCAGATATTACACAACAGTTTTTTTCCACCGTGCAAAACAAATTACATTGGGCAATTACAGGTAAAACTGCTGCTGAAATTATTTATACCGAAGCAGATGCAACTAAAATTTATATGGGCTTAAAAACTTGGAAACACGCACCAAAAGGAAAAATTCTTAAAAGTGATGTTGGTATTGCTAAAAATTATTTGAACGAAGAACATATAAAAGCTTTAGAGCAGATTGTTTCGGCTTATTTAGATTTAGCAGAAAGCAGAGCCCGAAACCGACAGGTAATGAATATGAAGGATTGGGACAAATTTTTAGTTCAGTTTTTAGAACTTGCCGATTATCCAATTTTAAAAGATTCAGGCAAAATATCCATGTTACAAGCCAAACTAAAAGCAGAAAGCGAATACGAAAAATACAGAGTAATACAAGACAAAAATTATGTTTCGGATTTTGATATGGAACTAAAAAAAATAGCAGAAAAAACAAAACCCGGAAAAAAAAGCAACTAATAATATGAGCAACATAGGAGGCATACTAAAAAGCATACAAACCATCATGTGGCAAGACACAGGCTTAAATGGTGATGCGCAGCGCATCGAGCAATTAGGCTGGATGTTATTTTTAAAAATATTTTCGGATAAAGACAAAGAATTAGA
>CANHHZ010000195.1 GCA_947460275.1 Sphingobacteriaceae bacterium
GGGTGCATGTCGAGGCATTGGTGTGTATGGCCAAAGCTTGGGATTTAACGGGCAACTTGCAAGCCAAACAGTGGTTCGAAAAACTACACGGATATACTTGGAAACATTTTAGAGACGAAGAATTTGGAGAGTGGTTTGGCTACCTTAACCGTAGGGGCGAGGTCTTGCTGGATCTTAAAGGGGGTAAATGGAAGGGTTGTTTTCATATTCCAAGGGCAATGCTTCAAGTTTTTAAAACCCTAGAAAATAAGCCAAATTTCGAATTTGTTAAATAAAGTCAGCTCATTAGCTTTAAAGCTGGTGGGACAATTATGTAAATTTACTTATTAAAAAATAATATAAAAGTTTTTTTATTTATTAAAAAAAAATAATATTTTTACAAAAGTACACGACCAAATGTAAATTGTATATATCCACTATATTGACGCTTTAATTACTACTATGTCTAATTAAAACGGGATGGCTTTAGAGATTAGCATTTTTAATTTTTTTAAATAACAATTGATGTTCAGTTTCAAAAAAAATGTATGGGGTTTAACTGTTTGTGTGGTGTTGTTTTTAGCATTTAGCAATAAAAAACAAAACTTACCGGATAAAAACTTCATCAGTTTTGTTAATCCTTTAATTGGTTCTGGAGGGCATGGACATGTTTTTGTTGGAGCCTCAGTTCCGCACGGAATGGTACAATTGGGGCCCAATAACCTTACCAAGGGTTGGGATTGGTGTTCTGGTTATCACGCTTCTGACAGCACAATTATTGGTTTTGCACAAACTCACCTTAGTGGAACTGGTATTGCTGATTTAGGAGATATCATTTTTATGCCTGTTGGTAAACTTGAACCACGTAAAGCTACCGACACCTCAAGCTATGCAAAGCATTATTTTTCTACCTTCAATAAAGCTACCGAAAAAGTTAGCCCTAGTTATTACAGTGTTGTGCTTAACCGATATCAAATTAAGGTAGAGCTTACGGCGACGGCAAGAGTAGGTTTACAAAAATATCACTTTCCAAAAACGGAAGAAGCAAATGTAATTGTTAATTTAGAAGAAAGTGTTCAGTCGTTAATAGCTCGAAAGGGCACCTTACAGTCGGAAATTAAACTCCTAAACGATTCCACGATAACTGGTTTCCGTCACTCCGATGAATGGGCAAAAGACCATAGGGTGTATTTTACAACAGTATTTTCGAAGCCTATTTTAAAGCATCAGCTGATGCAAGGTGTAAATCTTGTGAAAGGTCTTCAAGCTCGTGGAACAAAAATCAATGCGCTATTAAATTTTGAAAATGACGGGAAACCATTGTTGGTCAAAACCGCCATATCTTATGTTTCGGAAGAGGGTGCGCTTTTAAATTTAAAAGCAGAAATGGCTGGGTGGAACTTTGAAGAAACAAAAGTTAAATCTGATTTGGAATGGAATAATTCGCTAGGTGTTTTTGATTTTAATTCAAAAGATCCTTTGTTGGTTACCCAATTTTATACCGCCCTTTACCATACCCAAATTGCTCCATCAATTTTTAGTGATGTAGATGGAAATTACCGCGGTGCAAATGGACAAATTATGAAGGCGAAAGGCTTTACACCTTATACTGTTTTTTCTTTGTGGGATACCTATCGTGCGGCTCATCCCTTGTACACTTTAACCGATCATAAAGTTGCCGATTACGCCAATAGTTTATTGGCCATCAACGAGCAGCAAGGTCAAATGCCGGTTTGGCACTTGGTAGGCAATGAAACAGGAACAATGGTTGGTTTTCATTCCATTCCGGTAGTGGTTGATGCATATTTGAAAGGATTTAAGGTTGACCAAAATCAAATTTGGACTGCGATAAAAGGTTTTGAAAATTATGAGGTATTGGGCTTAAAAGACACGCGTGAGCGGGGATTTATACCAGCTGATAAAGAGCCATGGTCTGTAGCAAAGGGGTTAGAATATGCCATTGACAGCTATGCTGTTGCAAAATTTGCAGCAAAAACTAACCATCTTGAAGCTTACGATACTTACTTTAAATCAGCTAAGAATTACAAAAATTATTTTGATAAAAAGCTCGGTTTTATGAGGGGCAAACTATCCAATGGAAAATGGAGAAGTAATTTTAACCCATCTTTTAGCTTACATATGGAAGATGATTATGTTGAAGGAAATGGTTGGCAGTACACTTGGTTGGTTCCACATGATGTTGAGGGTTTAGTTGAATCTTTTGGAGGAAAAACTCCATTTACCAGTAAGTTGGATCGTTTATTTACGGTGAGTTCTGCATTAAACCAAGGGGCCTCTATAGATATTTCTGGAATGATTGGGCAATATGCGCATGGCAACGAACCTAGTCACCATATTTTATATCTCTATCCATTTGTAGGCGAACAGTGGAAAACTGCAACTAGGGTACGTGAGGTTTTTGATAAATTTTACAAAGCAACGCCAGATGGATTAATTGGCAACGAAGACTGTGGTCAAATGTCTGCTTGGTACATTTTTTCTTCTCTTGGTTTTTACCCAGTAAATCCAGTGAATGGAATGTTCGTGTTTGGATCTCCTACCGCCGATAGTGTAAGTATTTCACTAAATAATGGTAAAAAGTTTAAGCTTATTGCCCTTCACAATAATTCGCAAAATAAATATATACAAGCGATCAAATTAAATGGAAAAGCATATACCAAAACCTATATCATGTATAAAGATATCATGAATGGTGGGGTTTTAGAATATACAATGGGTAAAACTCCCAATTCTACTTTTGGCAAATTAAAGGCTGACTGGGCCATCTCAAATCCTAAATAATCAAGCTAATTACATATGAATTTTACCACTCTTAAATTATTAACCAACTAAATGTTACAACACATGAAAAGAACTTTAACTCTTATTTTATTCTTTTTAATAGGTATTGCATACGTTAATGCGCAAAATACCATGTTAAAAGGAACAGTTTCCGATGAAGTTGGCGTTTTGCCGGGTGTTTCTATTTTAATTAAAGAAAATAAAAACAGCACCATGACCGATCAAAATGGAAATTTCCAAATTTCAGTAAGCAACGGGCAAACGCTCACATTTTCTGCGCTCGGTTTTGAAACACAAAACATAAAATTTGCTGGGCAGCAAAACATCAAAATTATCCTAAAATCTGTTTCACTATCTTTAAATGAAACAGTAGTAGTAGGTTATGCTAGCCAAAAGAAAGCCACGCTAACGGGTGCTGTTTCTACGGTATCTGGCTCAGATTTGAATAGCAGAAGTATAGCCTCTTTATCTACTGCCTTACAAGGTAGAATGCCAGGTGTTACTGTTCAACAAAGTTCGGGCCAGCCAGGTGCAGATGGTTCTAATATTCGTATTCGTGGTATTGGCTCAATTAACTCCACTACCTTCCCGTTGGTATTAATGGATGGTATTGAAACCAGTATTGACCAAATTGACATGAACAATGTAGAGTCTATTTCTGTTTTGAAAGATGCAGCTTCTGCCTCAATATATGGTTCGAGAGCAGCAAATGGAGTAATTTTAATTACAACCAAGAGAGGTAAAACAGGTACGATTAGCACCAACTATAACGCCTATTCTACGCTACAACTGCCAACAAATATGCCAGAAGTGGTTAGCGCCTACGAGTATTTACAGGCTGAGTTAAATTCTTTTGACAACGCAGGCATTACCGTTTCTCCAACTCAAAGGCAACAACAAATTCAATTGATTGAAGAACAGCGTACCTTAAAACCAGACAACTGGAATAGGTACGATACAGATTGGAGAAAAGAAACCATGAAAGATATTGCCTTAATGCAAAATCATAATGTAAGCATTAGTGGAGGGAGTGATAAACTTTCTTTCTTTGGTTCTGGAACTTATTTGGCACAAGATGGATTGATACCAAACAACAATTTTAACCGAACCAATATTTTGCTCAA
>CANHHZ010000196.1 GCA_947460275.1 Sphingobacteriaceae bacterium
AATAATTATTAAGGGTGTGATCTACGCCAACTCCAACAGAAACACCCAACCATTTGGGCCACTTACTTGATGGCTTATACCGGCGAGGATTATAGGTGAGCCAAAATGTAGAATTCATATAGTCGTCTTGAAAATTACTTTCACGCTTAATAAAATCGTAATAGTAATTATCCTTCCGATAATAGCTATACTTGATGTCTACTGCTTTTAAGAATTTACTTTTAGACTGAAAGTAAGGATAAAAACTTCCGAGCGATCCACTCATCCAATCATACACACTAAAACCCCATGTGGGCGAATACCCATCTTTGATTTCAATAAAACCTTGTACCGCTGTGCCCAATAAGCCACCCCATAAAAGTGACTGCGCCTCAGTTTTGCCAGACCATCTTATACCTCTTGCAAAAATATCACTCGTAATTCTGGCGCCATAAAAATGTCCTATTTTGTCTAATCCTTTTGCATAAATGGCATCTCTTCCAAAATCAAAAGCTTGCGCAATACTAGACCCACCTCCATCAAAATGAAAACTTTTGCGCGAATCGGCCCACCAAGCATTTTGGATATAATGATAACTACCGTATAGTGCTAATAGTGAAGTGCCGTTAACAATTGCAAAACGTTTTACATTGAGCGTGTCAGCGTTTTTAAAAAAAATATTTTTTGATAGTATAGGTGCTATGCTGTCTGTATCAAAACGACCATGAGCAGATAACACAGTTAATAAACTTATCATCCAAAAAATAAAACGCATAGACATTTGTTAATCTTGTAAAATAATTATTTAATCTTATTCGTGCCAACTAAATGTGTCTACAACAATTTGTTCTTTATTGTTGCGCAGGTAGTCTAAAAACGAAGCAGCTGTTGGTGATAGCTTCTTTCCTTTTAACCATATCAGGTTCCATGTTGTTTTGATGGGAAGGCCTTTAACTGGAATAATTTGCAATTCTTTACTTACAATTTCTTTTCGAATACCAATAAACGGCATAATAGAATAGCCAAGACCCGCCATCAGTGACTGTTTTACCGCTTCATTAGAAGTAAGTTCCATCTTACGAAGCACTGTGATATTATTGGTTTGTAAAAACTTTTCCATGACCTGTCTTGTACCCGACCCCTCCTCTCTAAAAATGATTGGCAAGTTTTCAAACATTTTTTTTGCTGTAACATGATCTTTTTGATTTGTTTCACGCCTTCCTACTAAATACAATTTGTCTTGTAATAAATCTAGTTTATCAACATCCAACAAAGAAGGTAAAAGAGAAACAAGCCCAAAATCAATTTCATTATTTTTTAAACTTTCAAACACTTTGTTTTTATTGGTTACATCCATGACAAGCTCAACGCCAGCATGCTTACGCATAAATCCAGATAAAAAAAAGGGCATCACATATTTACCGGTAGATACCGACGCTATTTTTAACCGACCCGTTAATTGATTTTTATACGCCAACGATTTGTAATTGATGGCGTATACTTGGTTAATGATATTTTCGGCAGCTTCCGCTATTTCTTTTCCAAAATCAGTGATGTACACTTTTCTGCCAATTACCTCAATTAAAGGAATACCAAATTGATCCTGAAAGTTTTTTAATTGTATGGATACCGCTGGTTGCGATAGGTTAAGTGCCTCCGCCGCCTTGGTTACGCTCTGTGTTTGTACCACTTTTAAGTATACCTGCAGCTGATTGAGGGTATAATTCATAAGTTTTGTTTATGATTTCAATAACAAATATAAATAGAAATTTATGTATTTAAACCCCCAATTTTGCGGCATTAAAAAATATAGATCAATGACTAGAATAACAGTAGCAAAAGGAGATGGCATTGGACCAGAAATCATGGACGCCACATTAAGCATTATAATGGCAGCTGGAGCAAAAATCGAAATTGATGAAATTGAGATAGGAGAAAAAGTGTTTTTGGCCGGAAATACGGCTGGTATTGCACCTGAATCATGGGAAATTATTAGAACCAATAAAGTATTTTTAAAATCACCCATCACAACACCGCAAGGTGGTGGCTATAAAAGTTTAAACGTTTCTACCAGAAAGTTTTTAGGACTCTATGCAAACATAAGACCATGCATGAGCTTGCATCCGTTTGTAAAAACGAAGCACCCCATTATGGATATTTTGATTGTGAGAGAAAATGAAGAAGACCTATATGCAGGTATTGAACATCAACAAACAGACGAAGTAGTACAGTGCTTAAAATTAATTAGTAGACCCGGCTGTGAAAAAATTATCAGGTACGCTTTTGAATATGCAAAACAACAAAACAGAAAAAAAGTAACCTGCTTTACAAAAGACAATATCATGAAACAAACAGATGGTTTGTTTCGTAAAGTGTTTAATGAAATAGCTGCCGAGTACCCAAATATTCAAAATGAACACTGGATTATTGATATTGGTGCTGCTAAATTAGCAGATACGCCAGAAGTATTTGACGTTATTGTGATGCCTAATTTATACGGCGATATTTTAAGTGATGTTGCAGCTCAAATTACAGGATCGGTAGGACTAGCAGGTTCTGCCAATATTGGTGAAGAGTGCTCCATGTTTGAAGCCATTCACGGATCTGCCCCAGATATTGCTGCCAAAAATATTGCCAACCCATCGGGATTGTTACAAGGAGCCATTATGATGCTTAATCATATTGGACAAGCTGATGTAGCAGAACGCATCCAAAATGCGTGGCTCAAAACCCTTGAAGACGGAACCCATACCCCAGATATTTTTAAAGAAGGAACCAGCAAACAAAAAGTGGGTACCGCTGAATTTGCAGCTGCTGTAATTGCCAATCTAGGTCAAAAGCCTTCGGTACTTAAAGCGGTAACCTATTCTGACAACTTAGCAATTGAACTACCAAAGTACAAGAGAAAAGAACCAGCTACTAAAACATTAGAAGGTGTAGATCTTTTTGTACACTGGGGAGGATCAGACCCGAACGAACTTGCAAAGAAAATTAAGCTGTTAGAAAGTAGCGGTATTTACCTTTCTATGATTACCAACAGAGGTATTAAAGTATGGCCTGATGGATTTAGGGAAACATTTTGCACCGACCATTGGAGATGTAGGTTTAAAGCAAAAAATGGAGAACAAATGTATAAAACGGATATCATTGAACTTTTAGAAAAAGCCATAGAAGAAGATATCGATGCCATTAAAACCGAGAACCTGTATGCATTTAACGGAACTGCCGCCTACTCATTGGGGCAAGGTCAATAATATAAAAAAAACAAAAAAAAACCTCAAAACAACCAACATGGAAAATAATAAAGTAACACTCATTGATGGCACATTTAATGTTGCAGAAGCAAAAGACGTATTAACAAATATGTTTACGATGAAAATAAACTTTCATTCGCAAAAAAATGTAAGTCACGAAGAGCGCTTTGGAAAAACAGATAATGCTGCTTTAGAAAAAGTTGAATTCTTAAAAGCAGAACTAGCAAAACTTGAAACAATCATTGCAGAAGCAACTGATAAAAATGTTTCTTTAAAAGTTACATCGAATATTCATATTGACTATATCAATGAATCAGCATAATTTTTTTGAAGGCCGCTCGATTGTAATAGCAACCAAGCACAAAAAACAAAATGCAATGGCAGCGCTACTCGAAAAAGAGCTAGGCGTTACATGCATTGTGCCTGAAAATTTAGACACAGATATACTAGGCACTTTTAGTGGTGAAGTTGAAAGGGAATTAAGCCCAATCGACGCCGCTAAAAAAAAGTGTATGCTTGCTATGGAACTTACCAATACCGATTTAGCAATAGCGAGTGAGGGTTCTTTTGGCGCTCACCCACTACTCTATTTTTTACCTGCAGATGACGAAGTACTTGTATTCATAGACCAAAAAAATGGGCTAGAAATTGCCGTACGGGAAATTTCAAC
>CANHHZ010000197.1 GCA_947460275.1 Sphingobacteriaceae bacterium
CAACAAAAAGCTAAATAAAATGATACAGCAAGAGAGCAGATTAAATGTTGCAGATAACAGCGGAGCAAAAGAAGTATTGTGCATCCGTGTATTAGGAAACAGCGGACAGGATTACGCAAAAATTGGCGACAAAATTGTTGTAACTGTAAAAGATGCAATGCCTGCTGGTGGTATCAAAAAAGGTACTGTAAGTAAAGCTGTGATTGTACGTACGGTGAACAAACTACGTCGTAAAGATGGATCTTATATTCGTTTTGATGACAACGCAGTAGTGTTGTTAAACAATTCAGATGAGCCAAGAGGTACACGTATCTTCGGGCCAGTAGCTCGTGAATTGAGAGATAAAGGGTACATGAAAATTATTTCATTGGCACCTGAAGTGTTGTAAAAAATAAAAAATTAATCAGCCAGGCAAATTCGCCGAAGCTAAAAGTTAAATACAATGAGTACAAGATTTAAACCAAAGTTCAACATCAAAAAGGGAGATTCGGTAGTAGTCATTACTGGCGAAGATAAGGATTTAACCAAGCCACGTAAGGTGTTGGAAGTAATTGTAGATAAAGCTCGCGTATTGGTAGAAGGAGTTAATATTGTTACAAAACATACAAAACCTTCTGCTCAAAATACTCAAGGAGGAATCGTTAAAGTAGAAGCACCTATTGCCATTAGTAACGTAATGTTATGGGATGCTAAATCTAAAGGTCCTTCTAAAGTTACACGCACTAGAGTAAACGGAAAATTAATTAGAACAGCTAAAAAATCAGGGGAGGTAATCAAATAATGAATACAACAACTAACACTCCAAGGTTAGCAGATAAGTACAAAAATGAAGTTGTACCTGCTTTAATGAAAAAATTCAGTTACAAAACTGTTATGCAAGCTCCAAAAATCACTAAGATTTGTTTGAATCGTGGTGTGAATGGTGCAGTAACTGACAAGAAAATGATTGATGTTGCTGTTGATGAACTGTCAAACATCACAGGTCAAAAAGCAGTAGCAACGAATTCTAAAAAGGATATCTCTAATTTCAAACTTCGTAAGAACATGCCTATTGGTGCAAGAGTTACTTTACGTGGTGTGAAAATGTACGAATTCCTTGACAGACTTGTTTCTGTGTCCTTACCTCGTGTACGTGATTTCAAAGGTATCAATGACAAAGCGTTTGATGGCCGTGGAAACTACACATTAGGTGTAACAGAACAAATCATTTTCCCTGAGATTGATATTGATAAAGTGAACAAAATCACTGGAATGGATATCACTTTTGTAACAACGGCTCAAACTAACGAAGAAGCTTACGAGTTGTTGAAAGAAATGGGTATGCCATTTAAAAATGTAAAAAAATAAAAATCTGAAAATTAAGATATGTCAAAAAAATCAATCTCTGCTAGACAGGTAAAAAGAGAAAAGATGGTTGCTAAGTATGCAACTAAAAGAGAAGCCCTAAAGGCTGAAGGCAATTATGCCGCTCTTGATCTTTTACCTAAAAACGCTTCACCGGTTCGTTTAAAGAACAGATGCCAATTAACAGGTCGTCCAAAAGGATATATGCGCCACTTCGGCCTTTGCCGTTTGATGTTCCGTGATATGGCTTTAGCAGGAAAAATTCCTGGTGTTAAAAAAGCAAGTTGGTAATATAAAAGTTGACCTCAGTCAACAAAATCGTTCTGAATAATTTCAGAACAAAAATGAAAATATTTTTTAAATCAATTAACAGCAATAAAAATGGTAACTGATCCAATTGCAGATTATTTAACGAGAATTCGTAACGCACAAATGGCTAATCATCGTATTGTAGAAATACCTGCTAGCAATTTGAAAAAACGTATTACTGAAATTTTGTACGACAAAGGATACATTCTTAAATACAAATTTGAAGACGATAGCAAACAAGGGCTAATCAAAATAGCTTTGAAGTACGATCCGTCTACAAAATTACCTGCTATCCAGAGTTTAGAAAGAATTAGCCGTCCAGGTTTACGTTCTTATGCAAAACCAGAAGAATTTAAGCGTGTGAGCAACGGATTAGGAATTGCTATAGTGTCTACTTCAAAAGGAGTAATGACAGACAAAGAAGCTAAAGCTCAAAATGTAGGAGGAGAAGTCCTTTGCAGTATATTCTAATTAAGCCTTAAGCCATCTCACTATACATGGCTGACCGCAGATAGAAAAAATAAATTTAAAACAAACAAATTATTACAATGAGTCGTATAGGAAAAAAACCAGTAGATGTTCCATCAGGTGTAACCATCACCGTTGGAAAAGATAATATCATCACTGTAAAAGGACCAAAAGGAGAATTGAAACAAGACATTGATAGAGATATTGTTGTTGAAATTAAAGACAACACTGTTTTGTTTAGTCGCCCAACTGATCAAATTCGTCACCGCGCAATGCACGGTTTGTACCGTTCTTTGATTAGTAACATGGTTAAAGGAGTTACTGAAGGATTTAAAAAAGAATTAGAGTTAGTAGGGGTAGGTTATAAAGCAGCTAACCAAGGAAATATTTTAGATTTATCTCTTGGATATTCTCATAACATTCTATTTGAAATTCCAAAAGAATTAAAAGTAGCCACTGCTCAAGAAAAAGGTAAAAACCCGATTATTTCTTTAGAAAGTATCGATAAACAATTACTTGGTCAGGTTTGTGCTAAAATCAGAAGCTTACGTAAACCAGAACCATACAAAGGTAAAGGGGTTAAATTTGTAGGTGAAGTATTGAGAAGAAAAGCTGGTAAATCTGCTGGTAAATAAGCCCGTTAGGTTTTGATAGAATAAGATCAATAAAATAAAACAAATTCCCGGCAGCATCGGGAAGTAAAACAAAATAGTATGAATAACAAAACAAGTGCAAGACAAAAAATAAGATATCGTATCCGTAAAAAGGTAAGTGGTACTGCATCTACACCTCGCCTTTCGGTTTTTAGAAGTAACACAGATATTTATGCTCAATTAATTGATGACAATAATGGTGTAACTATCGCTGCTGCTTCTTCTAAACAAAAAGATATTAATGCTCAAAAAGCACCAAAAATTGCAAAAAGCAAAATGGTTGGTGAAGCCATCGCTAAAAAAGCAGTTGAACTAGGCGTAAAAAAAGTGGTGTTTGATCGTAGTGGTTATGTATATCATGGCCGTGTAAAAGCAGTAGCTGAAGGTGCTAGAGAAGGTGGATTAGATTTTTAATTTTTTATCAACAAGATTTATATCAACAATTAAATAGAATAAATGTCAAACGTAATTCTTAATAAAATGAAAGCCGGTGACCTCGAATTAAAAGAGAAGGTGGTTGCCATTAACCGTGTGGTTAAGACAACTAAAGGCGGTCGTGCATTCAGTTTTTCTGCATTAGTAGTTGTTGGAAATGAAGCCGGAGTAGTAGGTCACGGACTTGGTAAAGCAAAAGAAGTTCAGGAAGCTATTACAAAAGGCATAGAAGATGCTAAGAAAAATTTAATCAAAGTTCCTGTTATGCATGGAACAATACCTCACGAACAGTTGAGCAAAGAAGGTGCTGCTAAAGTATTGATTAAGCCAGCCGCTCATGGTACGGGTGTAATCGCTGGAGGTAGTATGCGTGCAGTGCTTGAGTTTGCTGGTATCACAGACGTTTTGGCAAAGAACCTTGGTTCTGCTAATCCTCATAACGTGGTGAAAGCAACTTTCAAAGCATTGGCCAGCTTACGTGAACCAATAGCTGTTGCAAAAACAAGAAACATTTCTTTGAAAAAAGTATTTAACGGATAATAAGGTTTTATCATTATTTAAGTATCAAGTATGAAAAAGATAAAAGTAACTCAAGTAAAAAGTGTAATCGACAGATCTGAGCGTCAGAAAAGAACAATGGTTGCATTGGGTTTAAAAAAATTAAACGCATCTGTTGAAGTAGAA
>CANHHZ010000198.1 GCA_947460275.1 Sphingobacteriaceae bacterium
AGAGGAGTTTGTTACCAACAATTGAAAGATAAAAATAATGCTTACGCTGATTTTTCGATGTGCTTGCAATTAAAGCCGAATTACGAGCCAGCTATTGATGGCTTAAATAAATTAGGCAAGTAAAAAACCATAACAACCTCATTAAAACAAGCAATCTTGGAAAGAATAAAGTGTATCCATTTTTAAGTATTTAAAAACGGATAATTTAGTGGCGCTTAACGAACATTGTGGCGTACGATTGAACTATGTTTTGTATATTTATGACGCTTAGCGATAAGTTATAAGCCATTTTAACAGGCAGACGAGCATTGAAACAAACAGACATAAATATCTATCAATCATTTCTTCTCCCAATTTATAATTGGAGGTATTGGCCGATGGAATTTTTGTATTTGCCATTAACCCTATACGTTTTTTTTATAGGTTCTTTCAAAACAGGAAAACTATTTTACTTTGCTGCTGCTAACCCTAAAATACCTTTGGGAGGATTTGCAAATGATTCTAAATTTTCAATCATAAAAAATATTCCTGTTGAATTTAAGCCAAAAACCATTTTAATTTCAAAAAACGATAATATTGATAACCTTAAGTATAAATTTCAAGATGAAGATTTTAGTTTCCCGCTTTTTGCAAAGCCTGATATTGGCGAGGGTGGTTTTCTTGCAAGGAAAATTAACTCTTGGGATGAATTATTAAATTATCATTCTAAACACAGAATGGATTATTTGATTCAGGAATTTATTGACTATCCGCTAGAGTTCAGTATTCTTATTCATAATGCAGAATGTAATTTTAAAATTAGCAGTATCACAGAAAGAAAACATTTAACAATTAATGGTGATGGTTATTCTAGTATAGAAGAACTATTGTCTGCAGATAAAAGAGCAAAGTTTAGAATTAAAAACATCAAAAAGCAATGTGAAAGTCAACTAAAAATTGTACTCGAAAAAGGAAAAACCCTTCAACCAACTTCAGTAGGAAATTGGGATTATGGCGCCATATATATCGAAAGGACTGAACTCATAAATAAAGCCACAATAGACTCTTTAGAAAATGTAAATAAAACAATAAATTTATTTAACTATGCTCGTTATGATATTAAGTGTAATTCAGTAGAAGATTTTTTGCAAGGTAAAATGAAAATATTAGAAATAAACGGTGTTAAAGGCGAACCTATTCACATTTATGATAGTAAGTATAATTTACACGAAGCTTATAAAGAAATTTTTAAACACTGGGGTTTTATAATGCAAATCAGTAAACGTAATATCAAAGAAGGCATAGTTTGTCCTAATTTTATCCAAGGATTTGATATGTTACGAAAGCATTATCTAACAAAAAAAACATCTCTCATTAAAAGAAAGTAATATGAATAAATTGAAATTCACAAAGGACGAAGGCTCCGAATTCTATAAAGAACTGAACGAAAAAATAGAGCAGTACTTTTCCGACAAAGGAATTCATAAGACAGGGAACAATACAATGATTTTTAAAATCATTCTTTATTTTAGCCTTGACATTTTGTTTTATGGACTTATGACTACAAGTACTACGACCTTAAGTTTTTACACTTTCTATTTACTAATGGGGCTTTCCGTTTTGTTGACAGCGTTCAACATTTCTCACGATGCAGCTCATGGTGTTGCCGTGAAAAGTAAATTTTGGAACAAATTACTATTCTCTCTTAGCTTTAACCTTCAAGGAAACAACGCCTACGTTTGGGGAAAGAATCACAACGAATCACATCATTTATACACAAACATTGAAGGTAGCGACATTGACGTGTTGAACAATCCGCTTTTCCGAATGACAGACAACCAACCTTTAAAATGGTTTCATAAATACCAATTTATTTATGCTCCTTTTCTTTATTTATTGTATTCTATAAATTGGTTTTTCTTCAGAGAAACTTTAATGCTTATCAATTATTCAAGCCGAACAATCAAAATAGAAATTCCAAGAAATGAAGTGGTAAAACTTATCGTTTATAAATTGCTTTACATTGGCTATATGATTATTATACCAATTTATCTTTTACCATTTGGCTGGACAACAGTTTTATTGGCTTTTCTCCTTAATCATTTTCTTGTTTCTCTAATATTTGTTGGTGTATTGGGCGTTTCACACTTATCGGACTTTGTAGAACATCCTGTTCCTGACAAAGACAATAAACTAAATATGAGTTGGCCAAAACTGCAAATGTGCACATCCGTGAACTATAACGCAGATAGCACATTTTTCAACTGGACTTTGGGCGGTTTCAATGCCCACGCTTTACATCATCTATTGCCAAACATTTGTCATGTCCACTACATTGACATACTGCCAATGTTTAAAGCACTTTCTCAAAAACACGGTTTGACCTATATGGAAATGCCTTACAGAAAATCCCTTGCATCACATTTTAGGTTTCTAAAAGGAATGGGGCAGCACCAACAATTTAAACCTATTCCGTTTGAGAGATAAACACATTCATATTGCCCAAGATAGCGAATTGCTAAAAACCATTTACAGTCAAGTAGAGGAGCAACTCATTGTGAATAAAGCGAACTTTACCCTAAAAATATGGGCGAATTTTATTTTCTATTTCACATTTACTGCCATTTGTTATTCAGCATTGTTTTCTGTAAATAGTTCAATTGGTTTTGTTCTGTGTTTCATTTTGTACGGTTTTATATCCTTGCTTTTTGCATTTAATTTTTCTCACGACTTTTCTCATAACACAATTTTTAAAAGCAAAAAATTAAACAATCTATGTTTTATTTTCATTTACACAATTGTAGGTGCACACGCAGAAGCTTGGAAACAAAGACACATAAACTCACATCATTACGCACCAAATGTTGAAGACTACGATTCTGATTTGAAAATTTCAAAACTTATTCGTGTTATCCCTAATAGCGAACATTTTTGGTATCATCGTTACCAACACATTTATGCACCCATAGCTTATACAAGCTATTCTCTTTTTTGGGTGTTTATCAAGGACTTTGTAATTCTTTTTTCAAATGACGAATACACAGAAAAGAAAGGCTTTAAATATCATCTTTCATTCTGGACACAAAAAGCATTCTATCTAACTTTTATAATTGCATTACCATTGCTTTTTTCGCATCAAACTTGGTATATTGTTTTAACAGGTTTTTTATTAATGCACCTTTCACAATCATTATTTTTACTGTTTACATTCTTTATGACGCATCACGTAGAGCAGACAGAATATCCCATAACAGACAAAAATGGTTTTATAAAAACATCGTGGCTTATGAACCAAATTAAAAGTTCAAATGATATGCACCCATTTAGCGAAACAGCGAATTTTATTCTTGGTGGTTTTAACAATCATATTGCCCACCATTTATTTCCGCATTACCATCACATTCATTATCCAAGACTTAACAAAATATTGTACGACATTTTATTGCAACACGACATCAAACCAAATCAGACAACTTATTGGGGTGGAATTACTTCACACCTGCGACTACTAAAACGAATGAGCTATGCGGACAGGAAAAACGGATTATAACAAGAGTTTGGCAAAAGTGGCGGTTCAGTGCTCCGCAGATAAATTTGTGGTAAAAATCGCTACCTTCGCCATGCCCGAAAACGTTGTGAAAAAGTTCAGATTTGTTTTCTGATTTCTAAAAAAACAGTTTTTAAATTTATTCAGACTTTTAGCCGATGTTGGTGTTATCACCAAAATGTAAATTAAATATTAGTCACACCAATAATGGCATATATAATATTCTCACTTAAACTATTTTTTTCAATTGCTCTGTAATTTCTAAAACTGCAGGACACACAAATGTGTTTTTGTAAGTTAAATCTAATAATTGAGAAATTTTTTTTCTATCTGTATGCGGGTATTCTCTGCAAGCATTTGGTCG
>CANHHZ010000199.1 GCA_947460275.1 Sphingobacteriaceae bacterium
CCCTTAAATCCACATTGCTCTATCAACCAGCCAGCTGCTAACTTTATTTTTTGTTCAGGTGCAGGGTAGTGCACCAAATTTGGAAATTTAGCGATTAAGCTTTCAAAAACAGCAGACGCTATTACCGGATTTTTAAAAAAACTACCTGCGTTACCTATGGTTTTGGGATCAGGTAGTTTACTTACTCTTATTTCGGCTACTACTTTGGCAACATCCTTAATTGTAGGAGAAATTAGGTTTCTTTGCGCAAGTTCGGCTGCAATTGCGCCATAATGGGTTTGCAATTTTGCATGTTTACTTAAATGAAAAACTACTCCAGTGATGATATATTTACCTTTAAGTTCATTTTTAAACACACTATCTCTATACCCAAACTTACATGCTTCGAAGTCGAACGTTTTGGTTTGCTGAGTAGCAATTTCAAATGCTGTACACGATTTAAAAACATCTTTCAGTTCTACCCCGTAAGCACCAATATTTTGGATGGGCGAGGCACCAACGGTACCTGGGATCAAGGCTAAATTTTCAATGCCCGCAAAACCTTTGTCCACACAATAATTTACCAAATCGTTCCATACAACCCCAGCACCCGCGTTAAGTAGAATTTGGTCGTCTTCTAAAACATAGTGGATACCCCCAATACTTATTTTAATAACCAAGCCATTAAAGTCTTGAGTAAATAAACAATTGCTACCCCCTCCAAGCACCAATAGTGGCTCGTTTTGGATTTCTTTTGCTCTAAAAATTTCTTTCAAATCCTCAATGGCCTTTACTTCGGCAAAGAATTTAGCATTTACCTCTATACCAAAGGTGTTAAACTCTTTTAAAGAAACGTTGCGTTGTATAATCGACATGGTTTAAAAATATAAATACAAAGGTAACTTATTACCTAAAGGTTTTAAAATTAGTAAGGCAAGTCTTCAAAAAAAACAAAAGAACCCAATTCTCAATGAAATGTAAAAACAAAAGAATTTTTACAAGAAACTTTGGTATTAAAAAAAGTTTCCATAGTTTTGCGCCATCAAAAAAAACATTTTGGAGCCAAAAGATTACATCATTAGCGAAGCGGATAAGCTTTTTTCCAAATATGGATTTAAAAGTGTAACCATGGACGACATTGCCAAACACTTGGGCATGTCTAAAAAAACCATTTATCAGCATTTTAGCGATAAAGATGAGTTGGTGAATATTGTGATTGCAGATAAAATTAAGAATCACGAATGCACCATTGAAGATGGCTTTAAAAATGCAAAAGATGCGGTTGAAGAAGTTTTTTTCGCCATCAAAAGCATGGACGAAACCTTGAATGCTTTGAATGCAAAACTTTTTTACGATTTACAAAAATATCATCCCAAAGCTTGGCTGCATTTTAACACCTTTAAAGAGAATAAACTTAAAGAAACCATTTATAAAAATTTAGAAAGAGGCGTTAAAGAAGGCTTATTTCGCAAAGAATTAAATTTAGACATCATTACTCAAATGCGACTAGACCAAGTGGGCATCCTATTCAATCACCAAAACCAATACGACAGCAGTAAGCACAGCATTGCACAAATTATGACAGAAATAACTGAACACTTTTTGTACGGAATTTGTTCCTCAAAAGGACTCGAACGCATTCACACCTATAATCATACCACCAAGTAATTTTTTATGAAACAACCATTTTACATTTTAAGTTTTTGTTTGTGTTTAATGCTACCGGCAAAGGCACAACAAAAAGACACCGTGGCCAATTTTAGCTTAAAGGATGCCATTTTATACGCACAAACGCATCAAGTAAATGTACTTAACGCACAAATTGATGAACAGATTGCAAAAAATAGGGTCAAACAAACAACTGGTATCGGACTACCTCAAGTAAGCGCCAGCGTAAATTTTCAAGACTTCCTAAAAGTTCCAACCAGTTTAATACCCGGTGAAATTTTTGGACAACCCGGTCAAAAAATTCCAGTAAAATTTGGGGTAAAGTACAATTCTTCTGTAGGGCTAGAAGCCAGTCAGCTTTTATTTGATGGCTCCTATTTAGTGGGTTTAAAAGCAGCTAGAACTTACAAAGAGCTTTCTTCCAAAAACACCAACAGAAATAAAATAGAAACTGCTGTTGCCGTAACTAAAGCTTATTTTTCTGTTTTGGTAAACAACGAACAACTTTCTTTGTTAGATGCTAACTTAAATCGATTACAAAAATCATTAAACGACGTGCAACAAATGTTTAAAAATGGTTTTGTAGAAAAAATTGATGTAGACAGGCTAAAAGTGCTGAACAATAATTTGCTTACCGAACGCGAAAATGTAGTTAGACTGCTAGCGCTCAACGTAAATCTTTTAAAATTTCAAATGGGCATGAGTATAGGCAGCGAACTTACCCTAAGCGATAAAATTAATTCGGCCGATTTAGAAAAAACTCAAATTTTAAACGATCCTTTCGCCTACAAAAAAAGAATTGAATATTCGTTGTTAGCCACGCAAAATAAATTAAATGAACTGGATGTAAAACGTTATAAAAGTTTATTTCTACCCTCCCTCTTAGCCTTTGGAAGTACCTCGGCAAATTTTCAAAACGATCAATTTTCTACCCTTTACAATAGGCATTTTCCAACAACAGTGATTGGCTTTAAAATTTTGGTTCCAATTATATCAGGCGGACAAAAAATTTACCAATTGCGCAATGCGAAGTTAGAAGTATTAAAAACTCAAAACAACTTAGCTAACCTTCAAAATGGCATAGATTTAGAAATTTCAGCAGCACAAACCAATTATTTAAATGGGCAGCAATCTTTAGAAAACCAAAAAAGAAACATGGAATTGGCTAAAGAAGTTTTACGCGTAACCAAAGTTAAATACGAACAAGGTGTTGGCTCTAGTTTGGAAGTTACCAGTGCAGAAACCGCCTTAAAAGAATCACAAAACAATTACATTACTGCTTTATACGATTTACTCATCAACAAAGTAAACTTAGACAAAGCCCTTGGAAACATTAATTATTAAACCTTACAAAATCATCATAATGAAAAGATTATATTTTTTAGCTGCCCTAACCATTTTTGCAGCATGTAATAAACCTACCGATCAAAAAACTGAACTAGCTAACCTCAAAAAAGAGCGTGCAACTTTAGATGAAAAAATTAAAAGCTTAGAAAAAACCCTTGGCACAGCCGATACCTCTTCGCTAAGCAAAGAGATTGCAGTTTTTGAAGTTAATGAAACTAACTTTAAAAACTATTTAGAAATACAAGGTAAAATAGATGCCGAAGAAAACGTACAAGCCAACCCACAAGCACCAGGTGTAGTTACTGCGGTGTATGTGAGCGTGGGGCAAGCTGTAAGCAAAGGACAGCTTTTGGCACAGCTTGATGACAATGTATTAAACCAAAACATTGCCGAGCTACAAACACAGTTAGATTTTGCCAATAGTTTATTTAACCGTCAAAAAAATCTTTGGGATCAAAAAATTGGTACCGAGGTACAATACATCAATGCCAAAACTCAAAAAGAGGCTGCCGAACGCCGCATGGCCACCCTACGTACTCAAATTTCTTTGTACAAAATCAAATCGCCAATTAATGGCACCATTGATGCCATGGACATGAAAGTTGGGCAAGCAGTGGCTCCGGGCATGTCGGGCATCCGTGTCATCAACACCACCAATTTAAAAGCAAAAGCACAAGTTGCCGAAACTTATGCTGGACGTGTTGGCCAAGGTGATGAGGTTAAGCTTGTTTTTCCTGATGTACAAGACAGTTTAAACACGAAAATCAACTTCGCATCTAAAACCATAGACCCTGCTTCAAGGAGTTTCGAAATCCAAATCAAATTGCCATCTAACAAAAAATATCGCCCAAATATGTTGGCTGTTTTAAAGATAGTGGATTATCAGAACCC